>JACQXX010000170.1 GCA_016208495.1 Acidobacteriota bacterium
CTCAACACTCAATTGAAACTCTCTGGCCTGCTGTTTCCAACTCAACCGCAGGTTCACTTGTGGTCTGTCGGCTGGAGGTGACAAACCAGCCTGACCGACAAAGATCGGGTCTACCTGGCCTGCTCGCCGGGAATTCCTGAAAATTCAGTGGTATTCTGCTCTTTCAAAAAATGCAAAATATCGGAAAAAAAACAATCCGTATCTTGCCATAGCTCTTCACGTTCATCTTTTGGACAAACAACCCAACCAGGGTAGTTTTTTCTAAAGGTAGCCCATTCCTTTTTTAATTCTTGGATTTGCTTTATATCAAATTTTGGTGGGATGTTCCGCCTTGAGAATTTCCTTTCAGGGACGTGGCTTGTAGAACCAAGCCATGTCATCACTTTTTTTTTGTTTCGCCATCTTTCAAATATTCTAGAAACCACTTCAAAGCAGCAGCATGCCGATTGGGGGTTCCTTTATTGACCATTGGGCTCAAGTCGATTGGAATAATATTTTTACTCTCAAGTGCCCGTCGTTGTGAGGTTGAGCCTTCAAAAAACCCGCAGAGGTAGATTTTTAGTGAGTTTTTCCCTAAATGGTCACGAACCCAACCAGACCAATGTTGAAAATTTGGATCAGCTCCCGAAAATCCAATCAAGCAAAAAGTATTCTCCATCATTGATTGTTGGACTGTGTTAACAAATGGGGCAAATTTCGTTGGATATGTTCGGAAATCTTCTTCGGTCAAAATAAAAGGGCGAGTGGATGGCAGGCTTCCATGTAATTTTACAATTCGAGGTTTTAAAGATCCTGGGAGATCTGCAGATGTGTAAACAACATCATACCTTGGGTCAGGGATTAAACGCGATGCCCCCTCTAATAGGGTGTCATAATTCGTTGTAAATACATCTGACCAAGGGAGATTCATAAGCAACTTATGAAGGTTGCCAGGGGAAAAGTCTCTGTCTGGCAAGCTTTCAATAATTAGTCTTTCTAAGTTGGATCGTCCAAAATTCTGTTCGTACTCACTCGCAATCTTTAAAGCTCCATCTCCAGCCACAGATTCGGCTCTCTTCCCTGGTTCATTTGGATATAACCTATCATAGACTTTTTCTACAAGTGTCTTCCAAGTAGGAAATGAGTTTGTGGTTTCCCTTACCTTTTCAGCATTTAAACTAAACCCTGCGCCAACCATAACGGCTACCCGGCCATATTCACGCCCGGCCCACATTTCTTTCCGAATATGCTCAACATGGATTTTATCCTGAAACTCCATCACAACCACCTCTGAAACGATTGATCTAATTATATTTACAAACTGGCAAGTTACAATCTACCAAGAAAGTTTATTAGAAATGAGGATTGGCATTTCAAATTGGAACCCATTCAAATCAAATGCAATCCCTTGACCTAATACACCTTTTGATAGAATTGAACCGATTTAAGTCGAAGTTAGCAAACTATGTAGCAAAGAGTTGTTCCCTGTCAAACTGTTCCAAGTCGTTAAGGCTGCAAAAACAGGACTTTGTTATTCTATCTTCCTTCCCTCAACTTCCTCAAAATCCGTTCCCGCAATTTGTACTTCTCAACCTTATTGGTCGGTGTGCCCGGTCATTTTTCATTCTTGTAATCCCACCCGCTCACGCAGGTGGTACTGACTCTTCATTCTTACGGTCTGGTGCCTCGGGCTGGGCGGCCAAGCAACTCCGGAAGCACTGCGTAGGCATCGTGGACCCAGTCGCACAGCAGCGAGCGTGTTTCGCGTGGGTCAATGATTTCTTCAATTAAAAACTGTTCGGCAGACCGGAATGGCGACCTGACAGCATCCAGGCGGGCGTTGATTTGAGCCAGAAGGGTTTGCGGGTCGGGGCTTGATTCGAGTTCGCGACGGTAGGCAGCTTCGATACCGCCTTCAAGTGGAAGCGACCCCCAATCGCCCGACGGCCAGGCAAATCGGTGAACAAATCGGTGACGGTTGGTCATTCCAGCACCTCCGACACCGTACAAACGCCGCAAAATGACTTCGGCGGCTGGAACTCGGGCCTGATACACCGCCGAAATCGCCCGTGCCGCGTAACGAATCGCCCCTCTTCGCTCTGCCGTGCGACCAATCGAGATTCCAGGCTGGTCCGTCAGCGTTACAATCGGCAGATGAAATGTGTCGCACAAATCAACCAGCCGAATCATGGCGTCAGCGCCTTCGACCGAAAGCGCACCGCCTCCGACACAACAATCAAAGGTCACTACGCCAACCGGGTGACCATCCAATCGGGCCAGAGCTGTTACAACCGAGCCACCGTACTTTGCCAGTTCAAAGATTGAGTGTTTGTCAAACACGGCTTCAAGGATGGGCCTGATTTTGTACCGCTGTTTACGGTTCTTCGGAATGGCTGAAATCAACCACTCTTCGCGTCGGTCAATTGGATCCAGGGTTGGTTCAACCGGCGGCAACTGGAACACATTCAACGGAAGATAGGACAGAAACTGGCGCACCATGGCAAAGGCATCGGCTTCGGTGGGGACAATCACATCCACCGCGCCGCTGTTTCGGTGAACCTGTGCTCCGCCGAGGTCTTCCTTGGTGACCAGTTCGCCGGTGCCAAATTTAACGACCGGTGGCCCCGCGACCATCAACTGGGCGGTGTGTTCGGTCATCACCGAAAAATGTGACGCCACCACGCGCGCGGCGCCCAGGCCAGCCACTGAACCCAGACAGGCGGCAACCACCGGGACCACACTCATATTGTCAACCACATAATCCCACCCCGGATTGAACGGCACATAGGTAAACCCGTGCGTTTCAAGGAGTTTCACGCTGCCGCCACCGCCAGTTCCATCCACCAGACGCACGATTGGAATCTGCAGACTGTTGGCCATCTGTTCGGCATAGATTTGTTTGGCAATGATGGCGGCATCGGCGGCGCCTCCGCGAACCGTGAAGTCATCGCCGCCGACCACAACTTTTCGGCCATTGATTTGCCCCGTTCCACAGACAAAATTGGCTGGAACGAAGCTCTTTAACTTTCCATTCTCATCATATTGGGAAGTCCCCGCCAGGACGCCTTTTTCGTGAAAGGTTTCGATATCGAGGACTGCGTCAATCCGTTCGCGGACGGTGAGTTTGCCTTGTGAGCGATGTTTGGCGACTTTTTCGGCACCGCCCATTTCGCGGGCGAGTTCTTCGCGTTTGCGGAGTTCATCAATTTCTGGTTGCCAGTTGGGAGTGGGTTCTGGTTTTGTGCTCATTATGGGGATTTTGGGGTTTGGGGTTCGGGGTTCAGGGTTCAGGGTTCAGGGTTCAGGGTTCAGGGTTCAGGGTTCAGGGTTCAGGGTTCAGGGTTCAGGGTTCAGGGTTCAGGGTTCAGGGTTCAGGGTTCAGGGTTCAGGGTTCAGGGAAAGACAACTTCTTGAATACCTGCCCCTTTTCCATTCCAAGAAACAATCCCAAGTCGGTCTCATTGATGGAATGAGCCCAGATTGTTCAGGTTTTTGATTGAATTTGACGATGAGATTGGGGGGTGAATGCCGCGTGAAATCCACGGCTGAGTTTTTCTATTCCGAAGAAATCCACGCCAAAAGATTCAATCGGTAAGAATATTTTCCAACTTCAAAGGGATTAAACCATCCATACTCATTCAAAACGAAACAGCCAAGAACAACGCACGACGAGCAAGCAACAAAATAGTAAGTTGCGAGCTGTCAGGAAAAACCGGTATATCCTTTTTCATATCATCATTTTGCTTGAGTGAACAGTGAATCTGGGGAAGCAACTCTATTTTCCCGAACCCTGAACCCTGAACCCTGAACCCTGAACCCTGAACCCTAAGTATTATGACAAACCTGATTTCAACCTATTTCAACTGGTTACAGCAAGGAACACCGACTGGCGAAGTCGTCCGCTATCCGGTCATTCGAGAAAATTATCAATCACAAGTTGATGGACTCTATATCGTTGGTGACTTATCTGGTTTGCCGCTCCTGAAATTTGCCGCCAAACAAGGCTTTGAAGTCATCGGGCACATTGCCGCACGACTGGCCAAATCGCCAACCATAGCCGACGATTCAGTGTCTGACGTGGCCATCATTGGGGCTGGGGCGGCGGGGTTGGCCGCCGCGCTCCACGCCAAACGTCAGGGGTTGCGGTATGTGGTCCTCGAAGGCGTCCGGATTGCCAACACAATTGTGAATTTCCCCAAAGGCAAGCCAATCTTTGCTGAACCCATGCAGATTGCCAATCCCAGTGAACTTCCGGTGGTCGAATCAACCAAAGAGGAAACCCTGGCGACCTGGTTCCAGCTCCTTGACCGCGAGCAACTCAGCATCCTGGAAGGTATGAATGTGCGCGATGTTCGCAAAAACCAGGATGGCGTTTTTGAAGTGACTGTCGAAAACAAACCACCGGTGAAAGCCAGATTTATCGTGCTGGCCACTGGGAAAGCCGGGAAATCGCGCACGCTCAATGTTCCAGGCGAAAAACTCTCCAAAGTTTCTGACCGGTTGTTTAGCCCGCTTGATTACCGTAATCAAAACATACTGGTCGTTGGCGGTGGTGATTCGGCCATTGAAACGGCGATTGCCCTGGTTGAAACCGGAAACAACGTCACGATTTCCTATCGCAAAGGAGATTTTTCCCGCATTAAAGAAGGCAATGCCCGGCGGCTGGAAACGCTGTTTCAGGCCGGGAAACTCACGGTGCTCTATCACTCGACAGTCAAGGAAATCACCGAAACCTCAGTGGTTCTTCAAATTGGCAAAGAAACCAGACATCTTCCCAACGATGTGGTTTTCACCATGATTGGTAAGGAACTGCCCTATGAGTTCCTCGAACGACTCGGCATCACGATTGAAAACACCTGGACGGCGGCCCGCTTCGCGCTCTTTGGCCTTTCGGTGTTTGTCTTCTCAATGGTCTATTTTGGCAAGAGCGTCGCTGGGAAACTCACGCCGGAAGCTTCGCTCGGCGCCAAAATCGGCGTGCTGGCAATTCCGGGTCTGACCGTCATCGCCATGATGGCGACGGTGTTGTATGTCTACTGGACGACGAACCGCCATAAACTCAGGGGTTTTCAAAGCCTTGTGCCTCCCCTGCTGACGGCAGTTGTGACCACCGGCATCACGCTTTTGTCCTTATTTCTGGTCTGTGACCACGTTGGGCCGGATGGGAAACCGGCACCGTACAAATTGCTTGGGCTGGATCAATATTTCTGGTACAGCGCGCTCTACAGTCTGGCAATTCTGGTGTTTGGCATCCGGCGGATTGTCACAAAGAAAAACGACTACATTACCAAACAAACCATTTCGCTGATCTTCTTTCAGGTAGTGATGCTCTTTGGGCTTCCGTACGGATTGGAATTCGGCGTCAAAGGCGGCTTCATCCACCTGCCTGCCTGGATGGAAACCTATGTTTTCCCCAACCAGTCGTATTCGAACATCTATGGGCTGGTCCTGGCCTATCCGCTCTATATCCATAATGTTCTGACGGGTGAACCGAGTGCCTTCTGGCTTGGAATGAGTATTTTGCAGACGTTTGTCATCATTCCAGCGCTGATTTATTACTTTGGGAAAGGCGCCTATTGCGGCTGGATTTGTTCCTGCGGAGCACTGGCGGAAACCCTGGGTGATGACTATCGGACGCTGGCGCCGCACGGTGAAAAAGCCAAGCGCTGGGAAAATCTCGGACAGGTGATTTTGGCCGCGATTGTTTTCATCACCATTTTGTGGGCGCTTGGGCACTGGACACCCGAAGGTTCGATCTTCCGTACTGCCAAACTCGGCAGCCTGACGCTCGCCAAACTCAGCCTTGGACTTAAGAACCTGTATTCGCTGGTGGTGGATGTGGCGTTTGCGGGAGCAATTCCGCTGGCGGTTTACTTCTTTTATTCAGGCCGGATCTGGTGTCGCTACGGCTGCCCACTGGCTGCATTGATGCACATTTACACTAAATTTTCACGCTACCGGATTTTTTCTGATAAGAAGAAGTGCATTAGCTGCAACATTTGCACCAAAGTTTGTCACATGGGAATTGACGTGATGGGCTATGCCAGCCAGGGCCGTCCGATGGATGACGTCGAATGTGTCCGCTGTTCAGCCTGCGTCGTGAGTTGTCCGATGGATGTTTTAAGCTTTGGACAGACCGGAACCGGGCATCCACACGATCCAGGGCCAAAACTGGTGCAACTCCGGCGGGTGCGCTCCTGATTGCCAGATCAGTCCCGTATCAGAATCAATCTCACAGAAAACCGATAGCCTGCGAGGAAAAGCTCAGGAGAAATCCTGGGCTTTCTCCTTTTTTGCGCGCCAAAAACTCGACTCTCCAACCCAGAGAACCTCACCCTGACAATTTCGTACCAGCATTCCATCTTCACCTCTCACCTGGATTCTCTGGGGAGAGAGGTGTCTGGTTCAAGGAACTTCCATTGCAAACCTGTGATCTGGGTGAGATCAGCCTCGATGGCCCCCGCACCTCACCAATCGCTCAGGCAGACAGCATCTTCTGGTCGTTCCATTTCTGTCCAGATTCAAACCGATTTCTTCTGTTTGATGAGGAATTGGGTTGGGAATACAGGTTTTTTTCAAATCCTTCAGTCCAACCCGTCACACTTTTTTTTTTTGTTGGAGTTAAAAAAAATGAAAGTAAAATTATTTGTTGTACTGGCAGTCTTTCTGATTTCCTTGAGTGTGAAATCAGGGCTGGCCATACCGTTTGACAGTACTGTCTCAGGGCAGGAACTCCCCAGTCTGCGTCCCCCCTGCGGAGTCGTTCAAGGTACAGGTGCCATCACCATGACCACCGATAATGGCGCTTCGCTCCTGCCGACCTCCGAAAATCTGCGTGGAATTGGGTATACCTACGGCCTGACGGCACTTCGAACACCGGGGACACTGCTTGCCGTCCACAATGCCACCATCCTGCGCTCAACCAATAATGGATGTTCGTGGGATTCAATTGGCGACGTGGACACCTCGTTGGGTGACTATTTCCCCTTAAAGCTGGTGGCTGGCGCCGGAGACCGGGCGTTTGGCTGGTCAGAAAACCGGACGTTTCTGATCCGCATTGATCGTGACCGGTTTACTTATTTGAAAGCCCCAGTTGAAGGAATCATTGGAATTGGAACTGACCCGGACAATGCTGATCATGTCCGCATTGGGGATAGTTCTGGAATTCTGGAATCGTTTGATGGCGGCGATAACTGGCAACTGATTGCGTCGCTGCCCAAAAAAGACGGTGCGGTCTTTCCCTACCGGGTTGCCTTTGCCCCTGAGAATCTGAACCACATTCTCGTCGGAACAGTTGTGAAAGGCGCGTTTGTGACCACGGATGGGGGCCGAAACTGGCAACAGGCGACCGGATTTAATGGGAAAGATAAGCCCGCCAATGTCTTTGAATTTGCCATTTCTCCGGTCAATGACAATATCGTCTGGGCGATGGCCATTAACTTGACCGAAACTAATCAGAATCACCCATCTGGCGGGCGGCATATTTACCTCTCCGCCAACGGTGGCCAGACCTTCTATCCAGTGATTGACCACTCGGCGAATGTGACTATTCGGAACCAACCCGCGATGGCCGCGCACCCAACCAATCCAGGTATCTTGTATTTTGTGTTTGGGACCTATTACCAGGATTACGGAACCGATGTGTTTCGTTACAATCTTCGTGATCAGTCACTGACCAAAACACACAATTCCTATGATGGAATTGATTCCATTACCTTTTCCCGCAAGGATCCGTCCATTATGTACTTTGGACTGGAAGTGGTTGAACCCGTAGGACCGTAAGCCCCTGACCCCACAATTTTTCCCCAACCGCTGGAGGGTTCTTCAGCGGTTGGGCCATTTTTTTCTCCCACAAGACCCGTTTTCCCCAAACTGAGGAATCAGTTTCAGCTTTATCAAGCACCGCCAAACCAGTTGTCTCCTTGCAACGGCCCGCCAAGTTCCTGTTCAACGCTGAGAATAATCTGAATATTGCGTTTGTCGGTTTCATTCAACATCGCATCGGTGTAGGCCGGATCTTCGCGATACCATTCCATCCGGCTAAAGTATTCACGGATTGACTCACGCTTAAAGCCACGTCCCCGCCGGGCATAAATTGTGTTGCGCAGCAGTTGCAGATCCCGCAACGAATAATCCTTGAGCTGGTCTACCCTGAGCAGCTTGTCGAGGAGTTTCGGATTATCGAGCGGCGACGCAGCACCAGCTTCATCGGTTGGTGCTTCGCCGAGCGAACGGGCCAGCAGTGAAAGTTCGATGCGCTCTTCTTCGCTCAAAATGGCTTTGCCTGATTTTTCAAGGAGTCTGGCTTTCTGGGCAGCAAGATCAGCTTTTGCAATCCCGGCTTCATAGTCGGCGACAAACGAGGCGTTGCGCCGGTCAAGCTCAGTGAGCTTGCTGTCATCCATTCGCTCAAGCGGTTTATACCATGCCTGGGCAGTGAAATAATCGTGCAACCACTGTTTTCGGAATGGGTTCCCGGCACGGGCAAAAATTGTATTGCGGATCAACGCCAGCTCTCTGAGCGTTCGGCCTTCCAGATCACGGTCAGTGATTTCACGGTTGAAGTACAGCGATTTCCCATCACTTGCCTTCCCTTGCCCGCCTCCAGTTTTTGAATCTCGGGATGAACCCTCATCAGTTGATTCAAGTTTGCCTTTTGAGTCACCTTTTTTCGGCTTTTCCGTCAACCCGCTACATCCACTAAGCAAGATCAACACAATCAATCCACCAAACAGCCAAAGTCGCATAACAGCCTCTCTTTTTTGTTCTTGTTGAAAAAATGTTGTTGGCACGGCGATTTTTCTGAAAAGGGATGGACTTGCAGTTTCCCCCGTTCGTCGGCATATTGGCAAGAACTTTCTTGGTCAGAAACCGTGGGCTTCTCACCACAGTTCTTCTATGCTGACCCTACGGGCGTGAGAGATCCGTATCCCAACATGATACCTGAACCCTAAACCCTGAACCCTCAATAGTTTTATGAGCCTTCAACAACGTGCCTTGTGGGGTGTGATAACAATTATCGGTGCGTTTGCCCTGGGCAAGATCGCGCTCCATCGTGGTGAACCTATCAGTGCCTTGTGGCTGGTGGCGGCATCCCTGTGCGTGTATGCCGTCGGTTATCGCTTTTATTGCCGCTACCTGGCACTCAAAGTCTATGAACTCGACGATAGCCGCCAGACGCCAGCGGTGACCCAGGAAGACGGGCGGGACTTTGTTCCGACCAATCGCTGGGTGCTCTATGGCCATCACTTCGCCGCGATTGCGGGGCCAGGGCCGTTGATTGGCCCGACACTGGCGGCCCAGTTCGGATATCTCCCAGGAACGCTCTGGATTATCGTCGGCGTGATTTTAGGTGGAGCCGTCCAGGATTTTGTGATTCTGGTCGGCTCGATGCGGCGCAAGGGACGCTCAATTGGCCAAATCGCCAAGGATGAGATTGGAACGTTTGGGAGCCTGCTGGCTCTGGTCACAATTTTGATGATTATGATCATCTTGATGGCCGTGCTGGCACTGGTGGTCGTCAATGCGCTGAAATCAAGTCCCTGGGGAACCTTCACCATCGCCGCCACGATTCCGATTGCGATTCTGATGGGTCTCTGGATGCGATTTGTTCGACCCGGAAGCGTCGTTGAAACCTCGGTCATCGGGCTGGTTTTGCTGTTTCTCTCGGTTGTCGGAGGGCGCTGGGTGGCGGAATCAGCCACCCTGGCACCGCTTTTTACCTATGACGGGAAAACGCTGGCCTTTTTGCTTATCGGCTATGGGTTTGCGGCATCAGTGTTACCCATCTGGTTATTGCTCGCCCCGCGTGATTATCTGTCCACGTTTGTCAAAGTTGGAACCGTGGTGGCGCTCGCGTTGGGGATTTTTATCCTGCGACCTGATTTGCAAATGCCAGCCTTCACCCGGTTTGTGGATGGAAACGGGCCGGTTTTCGCCGGGAAGATCTTCCCGTTCTGTTTTATCACGATTGCCTGTGGTGCCATCTCCGGGTTTCACTCGCTGGTGGCATCGGGAACCACGCCAAAACTCATTGCCCGTGAATGGGATGCGCCGATGATTGGGTATGGTGGAATGTTGACTGAGTCGTTTGTTGCGATTATGGCCATGGTCGCGGCGACGGTGCTGGATCCGGGCATTTACTTTGCGATTAACTCAGCTCCGGCGCTCCTTGGACCCAATCCGGTGGCTGCCGCCCAAACCATTCAAAGCTGGGGATTTGTCATCACGCCCGAACACATGGAAACCCTCGCCCGGCAGGTCGGTGAAGATACCCTCTGGGGACGTACCGGCGGCGCCCCAACGCTTGCGGTCGGAATGGCCAAAATCTTTGCCGAAGCCATGGGTGGCGTGCACTTGATGTCGCTCTGGTATCATTTTGCGATTATGTTCGAAGCCCTCTTTATCCTCACCACGCTGGATGCCGGAACACGCGTTGGGCGCTTCATTTTGCAAGACCTGCTTGGACAGATCTGGAAGCCGCTTGGGAAAACTGACAGTTATCCAGCGGCAATTTTAGCCAGCGCGCTCATTGTTGCCGGCTGGGGTTATTTTTTGTATCAAGGTGTAATTGACCCACTGGGAGGCATCAACTCGCTGTGGCCGCTGTTTGGCATCGCCAACCAGTTGCTGGCGATTCTGGCATTGACCGTGGCCACCACGATTCTGATTCGAATTGGGAAAGCACGATTTGTGTGGATTACGGTCATGCCGCTGGTGTGGCTGGTGGCTGTGACGTTTACGGCAACGTATCAAAAGGTCTGGTCAGCCAATCCGAAAATTGGATTTCTCTCAGCCGCCGCCAGACTGGCCGAGCAACAATCTCTGAGTGCCAAAAACGCACAATTGATTTTCAACAATCGTCTGGATGCCGTTCTGGCCATTGTGTTTATCACGCTGGTGATTCTAACGCTTGGAACTGCGCTCTGGACCTGGATTGGCGTCTATCGCGGTCGAGTTTCAATCCACCCGGATGCCGCCCCCGATGATGCATTGAAAGCCACTGGATATGGCGGCCCAACCCGGTGCTGCTGAATTGAGAATGAAGAATTGAGAATGAAGAATTGAGAATGAAGAAAGTGGTTAGTGTTTAGAAATCAATACTTTCGAAGAAGTACCAAATCCCAGGTACCAAGTACCAGCCACTAACCACTAAAAGGTTTCTTCATTCTTCATTCTGTCACCCTGTCACCGAGTAATTCTCGCACTTTGTCAAGAAACAAGTCGGGAGGAAACGGTTTTTCCAGAAAGTGTGAGTGCGTCAATGTTTCGGTTTTGGGGAGCCTGGCATCCACATACCCTGAAATATACAGAATCTTCATTTCCGGATGATGTGGAGCCAGGACATTCACCAGTTCAATGCCGTCCATTTTAGGCATTCGGACATCAGTCACCACCAAATGAATCGGCTCGCCATAGTCTGTCGCAACCTGTAACGCCTCAAACCCATTTTCCGCGACCAACAGGTTGTATTCATTTTCCTTGAGCATCCTGGTCAGCATTTGCCGGATTTCAAAATCATCCTCAACCAGCAAAATGACTTTATTCTGTTTCTGAGCAACCCGCTTTGGAGCAGTGCTCCGCTTGATTAGCATTCCATTTTGAATCCTTGGAAAATAAATCGAAAAACTGGTACCGACGCCAATCATACTGTCAACCACAATGTAGCCGCCACAGGATTGGACAATGCCATACACGATTGCCAGACCAAGACCCGTGCCACGCCCCATCTCTTTGGTGGTGAAAAAGGGTTCAAAAATACAGGCTTTGGTCTGGTCATCCATACCAACGCCAGTATCGGTAACGCCAAGTAGAACATACGGCCCGGGTCGGATTTTAGGGTGGAATTGGGTAAACTCCTCATCCAGTTCCACATTTGACGTTTCAATGATGAGCCTGCCACCATTGGGCATTGCATCACGGGCATTGACGGTCAGGTTCAGTATAATCTGCTCAAGTTGACTGGCATCAGCACAGATCATCCCTAACTCTGGATCGGTCAAAAACATCAACTCCTGCCCATCATTTACCAGGTGATGAAGAAGCTCTTTCATGGTAGTGATCGAATCGTTGAGGTTGATTGGGTTGCACTTCACTTTTTGCTTTCGGCTGAAAATCAACAACTGTTTAGCCAGAGCAGATCCTCGCTCGCTGGCTTTCAAGAGCTGTTCGATCACAGGAGAACAGGTATGATCAGGCAATAATCGCTGCTGCAGGATGTTGATATACCCCATGATTATTGTCAGCACATTGTTAAAATCATGAGCGATTCCCCCAGCCATGCGGCCAACTGCCTCCATTTTTTGAGCCTGGCGGAGTTGTTCTTCGGCTTGTTTTCGGGCAGTGATGTCGCGAGTAAAAACCAGAATTTGACGTTTATTGGCAAGGTAAGTACAACTGACTTCAACAGTGATAATTCGTCCATCTGCTGTGCAATTGAGCGTTTCAAACTGGTCACTCCCTCGCTCAACAATTTTTTGAAGCCGAGCGGCCAGTTCACCATTTGTGTTTTGAACATCAAGATCGCAGATTCTTTTTGTAAAAAGTTCAGCCCGTGAATACCCAAGCATCTGGCAATACACTTCGTTGACTTCAACAAACTTCCCTTCATCGTTAATCAGACAAAAACCATCCATAGTCGTGTTAAGGAGCGACTGATAGGTCTCGGCATTTTCACGGAGGGCAATCTCGGCTTCTTTAACCCGGGTGACATCTGTTTTAACGGTAAGATAACCGATAATTTCGCCCCCAGCCGAACGATGTGGGATTAAATATCCATCAAGATAGGGCGCGGCGTGTGAATAGAACATTTGCTGGCAAAAATGGACGGATTCACCATTGAGTGCTCGTTCAATCAGTGGACTGAATTGAGTAAAAGCCTGAGGCCCAATAATTTCTAGAACGCTTTTTCCAATAATCTGTGGACGCTCAAGCTGAAAAAACTCCAGGTATGTGTTGTTGATAAACTGAAAATGTAATTCCCGGTCAATGACCCCTACCATTTGGGGCAAGGTATTCACAATCTCCCGAAACCGCTCTTCACTTTCCTTGAGTGCCAGCTCGGTTATTTTTTGTTCGGTGATGTCCTGAAAGGCGCCGGCTAATCGGACACATTCGTCCTTTTCAAATTCGGCCTCTCCCAAAGCTCGAACCCACAATTGTTTTCCCCTGGCTGTGATGAAAGGCAATTCCAGATCAAAACCTTCTCCATCACGGATGCCTTTTTCAACCGCAGATTGAATCACCGGTCTGGCTTCAGGAGCATAAAAATTGATGGCCGACTCAACATCTGGCTCATACTGTGGGTCAACCTCATGGATGCGATAGGTCTCTTCTGACCAGAAGAGCTTTTGGATCTTCAACTCAATGGCCCAACCGCCGACTTTGGCAATTTTGGCAGCTTGCCGGAGCAATTGCTCTTTTTGACGAAGCGCCCGTTCAGCTTCTTTTTGCGCGGTGGTGTCCCAAACCATAAACATGATGTTGATGATTTTTCCAAATTCGTCAGCAATTGGCACAAAGGCTGAATCATAATAAATAATACTCGGCTGGACAGCCTGTGCCTGAAACACAGTCAGGTCGAGGATTTGCGAACCCAATTCAACTATTTCCCCCTGAAGCGCCCGGTTGAAATGGTCGGGTAATCCGAGCGCTAAGGTCAACGGATCAGTCAGGACATTGAATTTGTCAATTGCAGCCGTACGACTATCTGCATAACCTAAAAACCGAGCCATGGCTGTATTCAACCGAAGCGACCATCCGTCCAGGGAAAAAACCTCTAACCCAACGGGTGAATTTTCAAAGACGGCATTCAAAAAGCGTTCGCTTCGTTTGAGTGATTCTTCGGCGTACCTGGACTGAGTAACATCAATCACGACCCCATCCCACACAACTGAGCCATCTGGATCCAACCTCGGTGATGACTGGCAATGGATCCACTTGAGTTCCCCAGTGGTGGTACACACCCGAACCGTATGATTAAAGATCGAGAGTTCATCCCAGGCTTTGGACTCAGCCGCCAGGAGAGCGGGCATATCCTCTTCGAGAACTGATTTGTAGACCAGATCAGCATCCGCCAGAATTGCTTCAATCGGGTAACCAAGTATTCGTTCGGCCCCCGCACTAACATAGGTATATTTTCGATTTCTTTCTGGAGAAGTCACCATCTGGTACAGGGCACCGTCGGGAAGATTATCTCCAATGCGCCGGAGTCGGTTCTCACTTTCACGCAGGGCATCTTCAGCCTGCTTCCGATGGGTAATATCCAACAAATACCCATCAACGGCAACCATGGCCCCAGTATTATCTGGCACTGGGACAAAATGGGCATATACCCATTTTATTGAACTATCGGCACAGACAATTCGATACCGTTGCTCAGTAAATTTTGGAAGGGGCTGCAATTGTTGCTGGTTGAGAACTTCAGCCTGTACCCGCGCTTGATCACCGGGATGGATCAGATCCACCCAGGTGATGTTTCCACAGAGAAATGCATCTGGATCATAGCCAAATTGTTTGATATTCGCGGAAATAGCGAGTGTCCGATACGGAGCGTTGACTTCCCATCGGAAAATCACGGCGGGACCATGCTCAAAGAGTTGCTCTTTTTGCCGAAGCTTCAATTCAACGGCTTTCCGGTCAGTGACATCAGTTTGCACTCCGACAAAATAGGTTGGTTTACCCCGCTGATTGGTCACTGGGGCAACAGTTAATCGGTTCCAAAACCAGGTTCCGTCCTTACGATAGTTGAGTAATTCACCTTCAAATTGACGATATTCGGCAATCGCCTGACGTAACACCGCAACCGTTGCCTGATCAGTGTGCGGCCCCTGCAGAAACCGACAGTTCCGCCCCAGGATCTCTTCTCTGGCATACCCGGTCAATTTCACAAAGGCTGGATTGGCATAAATGATTGGGAGATCAGGGAGCGTCGCATCACAAATGATGGTCCCGTGTGGAAGGGCCTCAACCGCACCCATCAGCATCGTCAACTGGGAATCAGCGGCCACCGGATTGAGAAATTCAACAATTCCAGCCACTTCTGTTCCGCTAGTTATGGTGCTGAGGGTGACTTCCACCTGGAGCGAGTTCCCATCAGTGTCAACCCGAAAGGCGATATGTTTGGGGATCAACTCACCAGCGGCAATGCGCTTGAGAAGCAGCGCATGGGCGTCCAGATCTTCAGGTTTTACAAAGGGATACGCACGATCTTTTATTTCAGGAATGCTGCACCCCAAAAACTGCTCAGCGGCTGGATTGAGGGCCACAACCCGACCAGCAAGATCAATCACCACAATTGGTACCGGCGACCCTGAAAAAAACGCCGCCTGGTTGAGGATGGCCAGACTCAGCGGATCCTGTTCGAGGACATGCCTTTCCCGACTTGATTGATTTGACATACCTGGTAAACCTGTGTCTGCGGGTTTTCTCAACCATCTGATTCACAAACCAACACCAGTAAAGCGCTCACGTTTGCTAAACCGCACGAAAGCAACTGATTTATCATTGGTTATAAGGGAAAGCTGAGAGTCGTGACCACTGAAGGAGAAATCGGGCAAGCTTGGAGAAGGCTGGATTATTGTATGTGGTTCCTGAATAAACTCAACTTAAATTTAGTACTATTTGATCGAAACACGACACCGGTTGAACCAGGGCGGTCACGGAAACCCCTGTGGGTCGTTGGGCAATCAAAACAGGTACCGAACGGTGCTGGTGCGGAGACAATTATACCATTTTGCAATGCAATACTCGTAGTAGAAGACAGTCAAGTAATTCAATCAAATAAACTTAGTACACGACTGACGACTGACGACTGACGACAAACTGATATTAGTATTTCCACCACCACGCACGTCCCTTCGAATCAAAGAAAACTCCACCAGCTTTGAAATTTTCGAATGACTCAGATATGGTCAGTTACCTGTATCAGTTAGCCTGTTCTCGACCGACTCACAGTTTAACGCTGAGCTGTCGGGAAAATCACTCTCACACGTTTGACTCATTTTTATTATTTTTTCATTAGTGGAGGCTTTATGGCTGAGGAACGAACCTATCTTGAACTCTCGGAAGAGGGTGGCAGTTCACATAAATTTTATGAAGTTGTCGTTGACGGCGCCAAACTCACGATTCGCTATGGGCGAATTGGCGATGCCGGCCAGGTCCAAACCAAAGATTTCCCAACTCCTGAAAAAGCAACCGCCGAAGCGCAGAAAAAGATTAACGAAAAGAAGAAAAAAGGCTACGAACCCGCCGTCCAGGGTGTGCGGCAAAAACGCACCGTCACCCGGCGTTCGGCGATGCTGGACCTGCCCCCGGCACCAGCCGCGCAGCCGGCGCGCAGTCAACCAGCGCGCTCAAGCACCTCTTCGCGGTCAAGTGCTCCGGCTCGACCAGTGGCCCCGCCTCCACCACGCCAGACGGCCCCGGTGGTGTGGAAATTCAACACCGAAGCCTGTGCCTTCGGCATCTTTGTGGATAGCAACTATTGCTGGGTCGGCAATGAAGC
The DNA here is from genome assembly GCA_016208495.1 of Acidobacteriota bacterium. Classification (NCBI taxonomy): domain Bacteria; kingdom Pseudomonadati; phylum Acidobacteriota; species Acidobacteriota bacterium. The sequence goes on from JACQXX010000170.1 coordinate 16,484, forward strand.
CGGAAAAATCTTTGCGCTCAACCACGAAGGCGAAGTCCATCGCAAATTCAAGCTGCCCGACGGAGTCAAGTGTATTGTCTCTGACGGTGACTGGCTTTATGGCGGGTGTGATGATGGCAAAGTCTATGACCTGAGCGGCAAATCCCCCACGCTGGCCTATGAAATTTCAGATGACGTAGACATTTTCTGGCTTGATATCTGCGACGGCGTGCTGGCGGTTTCCGACTCCGCCGGAAATGTGACGGTCATCAACCACGAAGATGAATCCCAGTGGTCCAAAAAAAGCGGCGGTTCCGCCGGATGGATGGTCCGCTGCGATGAAATCGGCGTCTATCACGGCCATGGCCAGGGCGTCACCATGTATGACTGGGAAGATGGCAAAGTCATCTGGACGCGCCTGACCCCTGGTGCCGTGCTGTTTGGCTGGCAGGAAGAAGCCGACGTTTATGCCTGCACGTCCCATGGTCATATCCACAAATTTGCAAAAAACGGAGAGGAAGGTCCAAGGTACCGCTGTAACGGCGCCGTGTATTCGTGTGCGACTTCGGGCGATGGGCGATATGTTTTTGGCGCCGATAAAGCCGGCGACATCTATTGTTTTGATGGCGAAGGAAAATTGCTGTGGCAATTGCCGACCGGGTGCGGCGTGGCGCTCTCGATGCAGTACTTTCAGGAGCGGCTCTATATCGTGACCCACCACGGCTTCCTGGCCTGTATTGACACCAGCGAAGCCGCCATCCAGGCCGCCCAAACCGGGACCGTGCCCAAAGCGGTTAGCTTGACGGCACCACAGGTCGAAGCCTTTGTCCCGGCGACGGTTGAAACCACCACCGATGCCAGCCAGGGCGTGACGGTCGAATGTTACCGCGAAGGCAGTGGGTTGCGTGTCCGAGTGATTTCTGAAGGCTACAACCGTGACTGGCACTGTCAGTTCCCGAAAGACATCCGCGAAGCCGGCGCCCGCTATGTCGTGGACGAAGTCCGCGAAGCCAAACAGGGCGGCTTCTATCGTGTCTTTGGCACGATCCGCAAACTCATGCAGTAAAAGAGGCAGAATGTAGAATGTAGAATGTAGAATGTAGAAATTCAGCAACTCAAATTGCTTTCTTCATTCTTCATTCTTCATTCTTCGTTGTTTTTCGTTTGGTCAGCCAGTACGTGAGAAAAGACCCGATTCCGGAGAAGCGGTACTCGCTATCCACATATTTTTCAATCACATAGAAGGCAAAGTAATAGCATCGGCAAAACGACCAGATGGCCAGTCCCATCAGTCCGCCGAGCTTCCACGACGGGTGTTCGAGCAAAATCAACCCCATTGCCAGACACCCAAGAAACAAAAACAGTCCGGCTTTGAAGTAGATCAACGATTTGCTTTCGAGGTCGCGCATAGGTGTAGATAAGTACCTTACCGAAAATTCCAAGACATTTTTAACCACGAAATACACGAAATACACGAAAAAAATCAAACACCTACAAAAATCAATCTCTTCGTAAATTTATGATAAGGGACTTAACTTCTCTGGTTCAAGATCTTTATGGACAATCAAAATGTAACGATATGGCTTGAGAAATTACAATCATCGAATGAAGAAGAGCGAATAGACGCCCTGAGTGAGCTGACTTATGAATATGACGAACGAGCTTTTGACCTCATTGGTCAGGCTATCTCTGATTCTTCCCCCAAAGTCAGAGAAAGTGCAATTCGCGCAGCCCAAGAAATTAAAAACCCGCGATTTATTGAACCAATCATCCAGGCTCTGACCGACTCAGCCTTACATGTCAGATACACAGCCGCCTATGCCTTTGCTTACCTTCCCCCTGATACTCGTGCCCTCGGGCCATTGCTCCTGGCGTTAAAGGACCCGGCTTCTTCAGTGAATCGTGGGGCTGCAACCTCTCTGGTGGCAATGTATACCCACGAACCAACCCGAGATTCAATCATTGTCAAGCACTTGCTTGAAGCATTAGCTCATCCATTGCCGGATGTTCGCTCCAGTGCAGCAATGGCCCTGGGCAAAATTTGCGAACCCTCTGCGGTTGAACCACTTATCAAACTTTTGGAGGATAGAGATTCAACCGTCCGCTATGAAGCCGCCGAAGCACTTGGTTTACTTGGTGACAAACGAGCGGTTGAGCCATTGATTCAATGCCTGGAAGATTCAAACTCTTGGGTTCGGTCTCACGCGGCATCGGCTTTGGGAAAACTCAATGATCAATCTGCTGTGATGCCGTTAATGCACCTTTTGGTCCGTGGAGATCCTTTAAACGACCAGCCCACAGCGGCTGGAGCATTGGGAGAACTCAGAGACGAACGCGCCGTTGAACCACTTATCAACCTCTTTGAAAAAGCTGACGATCTGTATCAGTCAACCTTTCTTTCAGCATTGGGCAAAATCGGCGGCCCCAAAGCCACCGAACTGATTCTGAAAGTTTGCTCAGATCCAGACCGGAGAATCAGACATCGGGCGGCTTTCCCGTTTTTTAGACTTCAGGGCCAAACATCAGTTGAAGCACTCAAAAAGGCACTGACAGACGAGGATTTCCGAATTCGCGAACGGGCGGCAGTCGCCCTGCGAAGAAATGCTGATCTTGCCATTGAAGAGTTGCTGGTCGCTCTCAATGACCCGGAACCGGACGTTCGGGTTGCGGCTGCCGTAGGATTGGATGATTGCTATGACGAACGAATCATCCATCCACTGATTGAACGGTTTCGAACCGACCCAAATGCAGACGTTCGCCATCGTGCCGGAGCAGCGTTACTACAGGAATATAATGGACTGAAATGGTATACAGATGAAGTACTTGCGGCGTTTTTGAACGCTTTTGACGATCCTGAAAAAAAGGTTCGTGACATGGCGATTTGGGCTTTTACCCACAATGATGAACTTGAACCACAAGTAACTGAGCGGCTACTTCAGTTCCTGGAAGATAGAAACAAAATGACCCGGTATGGTGTGTTTCGCGCCTTGCAGCACGTCGCTGATTCTTCTGCTATTCGAATTGTCTTAGCCCATCTGGAGAAAGAACAGGATGCTTACATTCGAAAAACCGCGATTGATTTTCTGGCGAAGTTCAATACTGAGGCCGCCATCGGAGGATTGATTTCCTTGCTTGATGATCGAGCACCTGAAGTTCGCGAACATGCAGCCGAGATTTTTGCCCATCTGAAGTCAACTGATGAGCGGATTATCCCGGCTCTCATGCGTGCCCTCGATGATCAAGTTCCTCGGATTCATATTGCAGCCGCTGATTCATTGATGAGTTTACATCAGCATCCACCTCTTGATTTAGTCATCCAGGCTGCCAAAAGCTCAGATTTTGTTTCCCGATGGAAAGCATTGATCACATTGGGGAAAAGTAAGGATGAACGCGTCTTTGATGTCATTCTTGACGCTTTACACGATGAAGATGAGCGGATTTGTAGCTCTGCGGCCTCTGCTCTGGGTGAATTTGGCAGTGAAAAGGCGATTGAGCCCCTGCTCAACCTTGCTCACAAAAATATACCACGCGGTAAGTTTTCAGTGGTTTCAGCTCTGCGGGAGATTCTTCATCCACGCTCGGTTGAAGCATTACAATCATTTTTGAATGACGATGATCCAGTTGTCCGCTCGTACACCGAGCATGCGCTGGATCGGCTAAAACAGCGTCTCAGTCTTGATCAAAACGTTAGGAAGTAACTTGTTATGACTGTTGAATATAGCCAATCGAGAATCAACCTTGAAAAACCTCAAGCTGTGGTTTTGTTCGAAGCCTTTCAGCAAATATATAGCGGTGGAGCTGTGATTTTGTGCTGCTTTTCCCTCTCTGAGTTCAGCCACTTGAAGACAGATTCACTGTTCATCGCTCCAGAACCAATTATTTCTCAGTTTTTGAAATCCCAAACCATTCAGCAAGAAGTTCCCGAATTGAAAATAGATGACGAACTGATACTTCCGGCGCTCCATCCCTTGAATTCTTACGAGTTAGAAGGCAGTCTGACCCAAATCCTCATCAATGGTGGGGCATACAACAAATGGCGGTCTTCTGAAGATGAAGCCCGTTCCCTGGCCCGCAATTTTCTTGATCTGGTTGCGGCTGAAAAGTATCGCTCTTGGGTGACCGGCATTCGATTTTATTCAGCCTGGACAGATTGGTTTTACGATGTGGCCTGGGATTCAACGTTTGTTATCTACAATGCTGCAACCCAAAAATGGTGGCTGCTTTGTACCACGGACACTGATTAACTATGCCACTTTCCGCTTCTTCAAAACTCCTGATCCTGGATGTGGATGAAACGCTGATCTTTGGGACAGAACATCAACTCGAACGCTCGCCTGACTTTCAGGTTTTTGGCTATTCGATTTACAAGCGCCCCGGCGTGGACGAGTTCCTGACATTTTGCTTTGACCGTTTCCGGGTCGCCATCTGGTCGTCTTCAAGCGAAGACTATGTCCAGGCAGTTGCAGCTCATTTGATTCCAGCAGGCCACCAGCTTGAATTCATCTGGTCGCGCAAGCAGTGTACCCTGAGTTATGACTATGACCTTCGTGACCATTTCTGGACCAAAAAACTGGTGAAAGCCAAACGCAAAGGATATAACCTGGAGCAAATGATTGTCGTTGATGACAGCCCCGAAAAACATGTGCATAACTATGGCAACCTTGTGAAAATAAAAGCGTTCCACGGTGGACTGGATGATGGTGAGTTATTCCACTTAATGCCCTATTTGAAGCATTTAGACCAGTTTCCGAATATCAGAACCATTGAAAAACGCTGGTGGCGAAATTCCTTTTGAACAAACAAAGATTCGCGTGTATTTCATTACAAACAAAATAAATCCAGTTTGTAGTCAGTAGTCAGTAGTCAGTAGTTCAATCGTAACTATTCAGACTCCTATAAGCCTTGTATTTGTTGTGAACAAGAGGCTTAGTTCTTTTGGCTAGTGAATGTAACCTAAAAACTAAGCATTTTAAGTACCTTGTCATAAATTTCCTGAGATATTTGATTTGGTAAGTGTTTGATTCTTTTCGTGTATTTCGTGTATTTCGTGGTTCAAAATGTCTGGAAATTTTCGGTAAGGTACTTAAGTCTTTTCGGCTCAGTCACAATACAGCATCTTGTATGTGCTGCTGAAGAAAACTACCACGGATGGGGTCTGAATAGTTACGTTCAATCTTCTTTTCTTGTCACCCTATCACCTTGTCACCTTGTCACCTTGTCACCCTGTCACCTTCACCTTGTCACCCCTGTCCTTCAGCTTGCTGGGCCATGACTTCGCCAACCAGATAGAGTGACCCGGTAACCAGAACCAGTCCGGTTGGCGGGGTCAACCCGTGGGCACGCTGCAGCCCCGAAGCAATACAAACGTCGGTATAAATTGCATACTCGCGCCAGTATGTTCGGGCAGCCTGGGCCAGTTCATCCGGCGAGTAGGTACGCGGATTACCACTCACCGGCACACAGACGATTTTGGCCACGTGCGGCGCCAGTAATTTCAAAAGATCTTCGGCGGGTTTATCGCGCATCGCGGCAAAGACCAGCGTGATAGGACGGTTTTTGACTCCGGTTTCGAGACATTCAGCCAGGGCAGCCATACTTTCCAGGTTATGTGCCCCATCCAGGAGCATTGGCGGCGTCCCTTCATACCATTCAGTTCGGCCTGGCCAGAAGGTGTGCTGGATGCCATTCATCAAATGCTGTTCCCGTTCGGGTGTTTTTGGCAGAAGTCGTTTGGCCGCCGCCACGGCCAGCGCGGCATTTTGGGCCTGGACACTTGCTCGCCAGGGCAAACAGGCAATTTCCTGGCCTACCTTGACCAGCAATTCACCTGTCGCGGTTCGCCCCAGTATCGGAAGTGGCGACACCCATTCCAATGACGCTTTTACAGCGGTGGCCTGATTGCGAATCACAGCGGCAGCTTCAACTGGCTGAGTTCCAGCCACCAGCACCGGTGTGTCTGGCTTGATAATCCCAGCTTTTTCACCGGCAATCGCTTCCAGCGTGTCTCCCAGATATTGCTGATGGTCGTGCCCAATGTTGGTGATGATGGCCAGTTCCGGCGACACCACGTTGGTTGCATCCAGCCGACCACCTAACCCGGTCTCCAGCACCACCACATCCGGCTTTTGATGATGAAAGTAGAGAAAAGCCGCCGCCGTGACGTGTTCAAAAAATGTTGGCCGTGCCTGAAGCTTCCCGGCGGTCAGTAACCGTTCCGCCGTGTTCCGAACTTCTTTGATGTACCGGGTAAACTCATTGGTCTCGATGAGCTGGCGGTTGATTTGAATGCGCTCTTCAATGCGCTCCAAATGGGGCGAAGTGTAGAGACCAACCCGCAAACCAGCCGTTTGCAAGATAGAAGCCAGCATGGCACAGGTCGAGCCCTTGCCGTTCGTTCCCGCAACATGCACGGTTCGACAAGTCCGATGGGGATTTCCAAGTGCAGCAAGGAGGTGGGTGATGTTTTCCAAGCCAAGCTTCATGGCTAAGACTTCATGGCCGAGTGCATACAGATAATCAAGGGTTTCGTGGTAGGTCATTCTATTGAGGGATGAAACCAAGGGATGAGGGATGAGGGATGAAGATGAAGGATGAAGGATGAAACCAAGGGATGAGGGATGAGGGATGAGGGATGAGGTAAATCCCGTGTTTCCCTTGTCAGCTTGTCAGGGGTGGGAATTTCGGGTTGTGAAGTTTTGGTTCTTTTTTCATCCCTCATCCCTCATCCCTCATCCTTCA
>JACQXX010000171.1 GCA_016208495.1 Acidobacteriota bacterium
GACAACGTGGGATTGTTGCTGCGCGGTGTGGACCGAAGCGACATCGAACGTGGCCAGGTGATCGCCAAGCCGGGATCAATCACGCCGCACACAAAGCTCAAGTGCGAAGTCTACATTTTGACGAAGGAAGAAGGTGGCCGCCACACGCCATTTTTCAAAGGCTATCGGCGCCAGTTCTACTTCCGGACCACGGACGTGACCGGAGTGGCGACGCTGCCGGAGAACGTGGAAATGGTGATGCCGGGCGACAACGTGGCCCTGGAAGTAGAATTGATTACCCCAATCGCGATGGAAAAGGGGTTGCGGTTCGCCATCCGTGAAGGTGGCCGCACCGTCGGTGCCGGTACGATCTCAGATATTCTTGAGTAAGATCAGACATAAGATTGCTTCAGAGGCCGGCGGCGGGAAATCACTGATCACCTGCCGCCGACCAAATGAAATAATCAACTGGACCAGTGAAGAGGTGACGCCTTGAACGACAAAATTCGCATTCGCCTAAAAGCTTACGACCATCGAGTGCTTGATCAGTCCACTTTGGAAATTGTGGACACGGCCAAGCGGACCGGCGCCAAAGTGGCTGGGCCAATTCCACTGCCAACTGTCCGCAATCGCTATACCGTGTTGCGCTCGCCTCACGTTGATAAAAAATCGCGTGAACAGTTTGAGATTCGCACCCATAAGCGCTTGATGGACATTCTGGATCCAACACCGCAAACAGTTGATGCCTTGATGAAGCTGGATCTGCCAGCGGGTGTTGATGTGGAAATCAAAGCCTTTGGTCGGGATCGCAAGTAAGAAATTTTTGGAAGCCCAGTAAATTGGGGCAGGGAGCGCGGACTGAAAATGGTTAACGGAATAATTGGAAAAAAAGTCGGCATGACGCAGTTGTTTGCACCAGATGGTACAGTGACCCCAGTGACTGTGCTGCAGGCAGGTCCTTGTGTCGTGGTGCAGCGGAAAACAGTGGCCAAGGATGGATACAGCGCTGTCCAACTCGGACTGGTTGAAAATCGACCACCCAAGAAAGTGTCAAAGCCGATCCGTGGACACTTTGAAAAAACTGGAAAAGGGACCCCCCCAACCCGGATTTTACGCGAGTTTCGCGTTTCCGCCGAGGAACAGATCGAAGTTGGGGCGCCAGTGCTGGTTGATCTCTTTTCTGAAAATGAAAAAATTCAGGTGGTCGGCACCAGCAAGGGTCGTGGTTTTGCCGGGTTTATCAAGCGCCATGGATTTGGTGGCGGTCGGTCAACTCACGGATCAATGTTCCACCGGGCACCGGGGTCAATTGGTTCATCGGCTTTCCCGTCACGCGTTTTTCCTGGAACTCGCATGGCTGGTCATATGGGCGTGGAACGCAAAACCATCAAGAACTTGAAGGTTGTGCGAGTTGATTCTGAAAAGAATCTGCTGATCGTGAAGGGCAGCATTCCTGGTCCGAATGGCGGGTATGTGCTGATTCAAAAAGCTGGTGCGTAGCGCCATCCCATCTGGACCAGGGACGATTCCCACGAACCAAAAACACGGTTCAGGTGCTGAAACTATCATCGCAAATGGTGAGAGGGCTGATATGCCGGTTGTAAAAGTCAGAAACTTAAAAAATGAAGAAGTCGGTGAAATCGAACTGAGCGAACGAGTCTTTGGCGCACCGCTGAACAAAGCGTTGATTTACGAAGCGGTCAAAGAATTTCGGGCGCGAGGCCGGGCTGGAACCGTGGCAACAAAAACCCGCGGTGATGTTTCGGGCGCCGGACGAAAATTGTGGAAGCAAAAAGGAACTGGTCGGGCGCGAATCGCCAGCCTTCGTTCGCCATTGTGGAAAGGGGGCGGTAATGTACACGGCCCTCAGCCCCGCGATTGGGGCTACCAAATCCCCAAGAAAATGCGTCGGGGTGCTATTCGCGCGGCATTGTCAGAACGGCTGCGTGAAGGTGGCGTGATTGTGGTTGATGACTTTAGCCTTCAACAGCACAAGACCCGGGATCTGGTCGCGATTTTATCCACGCTCGGAGTCGAAAAGCGGGCATTGTTGGTGGATTCACTTGAAAACCGGAATCTGATTCTGGCCTCACGCAATCTTCCTGATGTAGACCACACCAACAGCTTTGGACTCAATATTTTCAATGTTCTCCTGCACGAGCAGATTGTGTTGAGCAAGCGCGCGGTTGGGGAAATCGAAAAGATTTTGGCCTAAGTTTTGAGTTTTAAGCGGACCAATTGACAGATTTCACACGGATCACGATTAAAACTGAAAACTGCAGGAGAGGGACCTATGTTGACAATTTGGGATGTAATCAAATCGCCGGTGATCACTGAAAAAGCCATGGATATGAAGGAGCACACCACCTTAACCGGACAGTTGCTGACCTTCAAGGTTGATCCGCGAGCCAACAAAATTCAGATCAAAAATGCCGTTGAAAAGATTTTCAACGTTGAGGTGGCCGCTGTTCGAACCGCCAACTTCCAGGGAAAAGAAGTTCGTCGTGGTCGCACCATTGGCCGCAAATCCGATTGGAAAAAAGCCTTTGTGACGTTAAAGCCAGGATCCACCATTACCGAATATATGGAAGTGATCTAACCAGAGGCATTGCCAACCTGGTCGGGACCGAAACCGCAAAGTGCACTGCAGCAAATTTTAGACGAAACCTGTGTAGGGTGTTATGGGCATTAAAAAGTTAAAACCAACTTCTCCGGCACGACGCTACCAAACCTACCTCACCAATGATGAGCTTTCAGATGTGCGTCCGTTAAAGGCGCTTACCCTGGCCCGAAAGAAGATCTCCGGGCGCAACAACATTGGTCATATCACGGTCCGGCATCGTGGGGGTGGACACAAGAAACTGTTCCGTGTGATTGATTTTAAACGGGACAAAAGTGGAATTGTCGCCAAGGTGGCAACCATTGAATATGATCCAAACCGATCAGCCAGAATCGCCTTGCTTCATTATGTGGATGGCGAAAAGCGATACATTTTGGCGCCGCAGGGTCTCAAAATTGGTCAGCAGGTGGTTTCCGGCCCGGAATCAGACATCATCGTTGGAAACGCCTTGCCGCTGAAAAACATTCCACTGGGCACCACGATTCACAACATTGAATTGCGTCCTGGAAAAGGTGGGCAAATGGCCCGCACTGCTGGGACGAGCGCGATGCTGGTGGCCAAAGACGATAAGATGGCACAACTCCGGTTGCCATCGGGTGAAGTCCGCAAAGTGTCCATTCTGTGTCAAGCCACTGTCGGCCAGGTTGGCAACATTGAGAACGAAAACATTTCCTTCGGGAAGGCAGGTCGTTCACGCTGGATTGGTCGTCGCCCAACGGTTCGCGGTGTCGCAATGAACCCGGTGGATCACCCACACGGCGGTGGTGAAGGGAAAACCTCTGGTGGTCGCCATCCAGTGACCCCCTGGGGCCAGCCAACTCGTGGCTACAAAACCCGCAAGAACAAAAATACGGACAAACTCATCGTCAAACGTCGCAAATAGTGCGGTTGACTTTGGTTGGTGTGCCAACTGCCGATGAGCAGCGACTGGCACGTGACGACGAAGCACGAAGGACTCAGAAGCAACGAGGAACATTATGCCACGATCAGTGAAAAAAGGGCCGTTTGTGGACAAATTCTTGTCAGACGCCGTGAACCGGATGAACAGTGCCGGTGAACGCCGGGTACACAAAACCTGGTCGCGTCGGTCAACCATTACGCCGGATATGGTGGGTCACACCTTTGCCGTGCACAATGGGAAAAAGTTCATCCCGGTCTATGTCTCGGAAAATATGGTTGGCCACAAGCTGGGTGAGTTTTCTCCAACCCGTACCTTCAAAGGCCACGCTGGGGATAAGAACGAAAAGACGGCGAAACGACGGTAACGAGCCAGGGCAAAAGTGCCGGGGTGGGATGCAGGATCCGTCAAACCGCTCACATCGTCGGTCTGGCCTCTCGACACAAAAGCTCTCATCAAACGTAGGGTGGAGATTTTATGGAAGCACGTGCAGTTGCAAAGTACATCAAAGGGTCGCCGCAAAAGGCTCGGCTCGTGATTGACCAAATTCGTGGCGTCAAAGCGAACGATGCCCTGGCCTTGCTCCGATTAAGCAAGAAACGGGCAGCCCATCCAATTTCAAAAGCGTTGTGGTCAGCGATTTCAAATGCGACCTATCTCGCTGAAAAGCAAAACATTATGGTCGATGTGGATGACCTGGTGGTCACCCGCTGCTTCGTCGATATGGGGCCAACCAAGAATCGGCGCCGGGTGCGTTCCGCACCGATGGGTCGAGCCTATCGTGAACAGCGACGGTCGTGTCACATCACGGTCTATGTTTCAACTGAAAAAGACGCACAAACCGAGAAAAAGTAGGAGGCGGCAGTGGGACAGAAGGTTCATCCATATGGATTTCGATTGGGCGTTAACCGGACGTGGCGGTCAACCTGGTACGCAAAGAAAGATTTTGCTCAGCTTTTAAAAGAAGATCTGGAAGTGAAAAAAGAGCTGAAGCATAAATTTGCCGGTGCCAGCGTGTCCACCATTGATATTGAACGCGCAGCCAACAAATTGAAAATTATCATTCACACTGCCCGCCCAGGCATCATCATTGGTCGAAAAGGGGCTGAAATCGACAAGCTGAAAGCCGAAATTCAGCGCAAAACGGGTCGGGAAGTCATCGTCAACATCCAGGAAATTCAAAAACCTGAACTGAGCGCCCAATTGCAGGCCGAACAGATTGCTCAGCAGCTTGAAAAACGAATTGCCTTTCGCCGTGCGATGCGCAAAACCGTCGAAAATGCCAAGAAGTTTGGCGCTCAGGGAGTAAAGGTTCGTGTTTCAGGTCGGTTGAACGGGGCTGAAATTGCTCGGTCTGAACAATACCTGGATGGTCGGATGCCCCTCCACACATTGCGTGCGGACATTGATTATGGCTTTGCCGAAGCCCATACCACCTATGGCGTGATCGGCGTGAAAGTCTGGATTTATAAAGGTGAGATCTACGAAGCGCGGCGCGGACCAGCTCGGCGAACTGCCTGATCGGTAACGGTCCCCGTGGTTTGAACGATCCAGGGCGAAGCTAATTAAAAGCAAAAAGTGAGAACGGTATGGCAGAATATAAAATCCCTCAAAAGGTCAAATTCCGCCGGCAACAGCGCGGACGTCGGTGTGGTATGGCAACCCGTGGGGCGGCGATATCCTTCGGCGAATTTGGTTTAAAAGCTCTTGAAGTTGCCTGGGTGTCCAGCAAACAGATTGAGGCGGCGCGTATCGCCATCACCCGCACCGTAAAGCGCGGTGGAAAATTATGGATCCGTATTTTCCCAGATAAGCCGATTACCAAGAAACCGGCTGAAACCCGTATGGGGAAGGGAAAAGGGGCCCCCGAAGGCTGGGTGGCTGTGGTCAAGCCGGGTCGCATTCTGTTTGAAATGGAAGGCGTGTCGGAAGAACTGGCGCGGGATGCCATGCAATTGGCCGCCCAGAAACTCCCGATGAAGGTTAAATTTGTAACTCGTGCTGATCAGCAAGGAGGGATTGTATGAAGCATATGACAGGTTTACGTGAGACCAGCACGGATGATTTGCGCGCTCTGGAAACGGAACTGCGGGAAACCTTGTTCCGGCTTCGCTTCAAACGAAGCCTGGGAGATGTTGAATCCGCACGCAAAATTGCAAATGAACGCAAGCGCCTGGCCCGGGTCAAAACGCTTCTGCGTGCCCGTGAAATCGGTATTGAAAAGTAGAACAGTGTCAACCGACCTGAACAAGATCGAAAAAGGAAGTGGATATGGCAGAACAAGACAACACGCCACAGTCAACAACACCAGGTGAAGCCGAAACACCAGCCGCCGAAGCTCACGTCACCAGCACGCCACGGACGCCGCGAACCGAAAAAATCGGGGTCGTGACCAGCGATAAAATGACCAAAACGGTGGTCGTTCGGGTTGATCGGTTGGTGCAGCACCCCAAGTACCGACGCTACATTCGCAAAACTTCAAAGTTTATGGCCCATGATGAGCTCGAATGCAGAATTGGGGACAAAGTGCGCATTTTGGAAACCCGTCCATTGTCAGCCCGCAAACGCTGGCGTGTAGTTGAAATTCTTCAACGGGCGGCTCAATAGGAGCGGACAGCCCGACGTCACCTGTGAGTGACGTGCAGGACCAGGCCGCCGGACAAGCACAATTGCGGCAAAGTGGGAGGAAGTCAGACCTATGATTCAGATGAGAACCATTCTCGATGTCGCCGATAATTCAGGCGCCAAGAAAATCTCGTGCATTCTGCCTCTGGGTGGTAGCACCGGATTAAAGGCGACCGTTGGTGACATTATCACGGCGAACGTCAAAGAAGCTTCGCCAGATGGAAACGTGAAAAAAGGGCAGGTGGTCAAAGCCGTGATTGTCCGGACCCGGAAGGAAGTCCGCCGCAAGGACGGAACCTATGTGCGTTTTGACCAGAATGCCGCAGTATTGATCAAGAAAGGGTCAGAAGGGTGGGATCCCATTGGGACGCGCGTTTTCGGACCTGTTGCCCGTGAACTCCGCGACAAGAAGTTCATGAAGATTATCTCTTTGGCGCCGGAGGTGATTTGAAATGCCAGCAAAAGCAAAGGTTTGCAAAAATGACCTGGTCGTTGTGTTGACCGGGAAAGATGTTGGAAAACGTGGGCGGGTGTTGTCTGTCAAGCCGCGAGATCAAAAAGTCTTGGTGGAAGGGGTTGCGATGGCGCAGCACCACCAGCGAAACAACCCTCAGCTCAGTCGAGCCGGCGGCATTATCGAGCGCGAAGCCTACATCAATATTTCAAACGTGCAGGTGGTCTGCCCAAGCTGTGGTGCCCCCACCCGCGTTGGAATCAAAGTGCTTGAAGACGAAAGCCGTAAACGGCAGTGCAAAAAATGCGGTGCCATTATTGAACAACGCTAGGGTGGTGTGACGGGCATCAGCAGTACTGCTGTCCCGCTCTGGCGTGAACTGTTTTCAGTCTATCTAAAGCGTAGAGAGTTAATCATGGTTCCCAGACTCAAAACAAAATATCGTGAAGAAATTACCGCCAAGATGGTCAGCCAGTTTGGCTACACTAACCCAATGGCCGTGCCGAAACTGGAAAAGATCGTCATCAATATGGGCGTTGGCCGAGATTATATCTCGACCAAAAACACCAAAGTGCTCGAAGTGGCCGCTGAAGAACTGGGTTCCGTCACCGGACAAAAGTCAGTTGTGACCCGTGCCAAAAAGTCAATCGCCTCATTTAAATTGCGCGAAAAAGATCCAATTGGGGTGATGGTGACCTTGCGTGGCGACCGGATGTATGAGTTCCTCGACCGGTTGGTGAGCATTGCCTTACCTCGCGTTCGTGATTTTCGCGGTGTCTCCGGTAAAGCATTTGATGGACGTGGCAATTACACCCTTGGGCTGAAAGACCAGTTGCTCTTCCCGGAAGTTGATTTCGCCAAGGTTGACAAAGCGCGTGGCATGAATATTTCAATTGTGACAACTGCCAAAACCGATGAAGAAGGACGTACCTTGCTGCGGTTCTTTGGAATGCCTTTCCGACAAAACTAAGCACCCGCTCAGGTTGACTGCGGAGTGAAACCCAAACTTCACGAAAAGAAGGTGAGAGTGAAGCCGTTATGGCAAAGAAATCCTTGATTGCGAAAGCAAACCGTAAGCCGAAATTTGATGTCCGTGGGTACAATCGCTGCAAGCGGTGTGGTCGCCCCCGAGCGTATCTGCGCAAGTTTGGAATTTGCCGCATCTGCTTCCGCCAATTGGCGTTGGAAGGGCAAATTCCGGGCGTGACCAAATCAAGCTGGTAATATGAGTCGTGGTTGTTGTCCCTGGTTCGGCGCCGATGGGCCTGAGCTGTAGGGTGGGCCGGGTGGGTGCCGCCCAAGCCTGAATTTTTCTGACATTATAAGGTTGTGGAGTGATTCGATGACTGATCCAATCGCAGACATGCTGACACGGATGCGCAATGCGCTCAGTGCCCGACATCAAAAAGTTGATGTCCCGGCTTCAAAAATGAAGCTCGAGATTGCGCGAATCTTAAAAGAAGAAGGTTATATCAATAATTACAAGGTGGCTGGTGAAAGCCCCAAGCGGATGATTCGCCTCTACCTGCGGTACGGTCCCAAGGGTGAGCCGGTCATTAACGTGTTGCAGCGCGTTTCACGACCTGGCTGCCGGCGCTATATCTCCAGCACTGAAATCCCAAATGTCTTGGGTGGCCTGGGGATCAATATTGTCAGCACCTCACACGGGATTATGACCGGGAAACAAGCCCGGAAAACCAAAGTTGGCGGCGAACTGGTCTGTCAAATTTACTAATTCAGCGTTGGCCGATCTGATGGGCAAGAACTGAGCAATGATCAGCCAGAAGAGGTAGTGAGAAAAGCATATGTCACGAGTTGGAAAGAAGCCAATTCCTCTGCCTTCGGGCGTTTCGGTGAACATCACACCTGAAAAAATCGATGTCAAAGGTCCGAAAGGGGCGCTTGAAACCAAAGTTCCTTCCGGTCTGAGCCTGCGACAAGAAGGGGCAACCCTGGTGATTGAACGAGCCGGCGATGAATTTGCAGCCTTGCATGGTCTGGTTCGGGCCCTGGTTGCCAATGCGGTCAAAGGTGTGACTGACGGGTTTGTTCAGCAAATGGATGTGGTTGGCGTCGGTTATAAGGCCGAATTAAAAGGTCGGATGATCGCCTTCAGCCTTGGATATTCACACCCCGTGGAGTTTACGCTTCCGCAAGGAATCGATTGCAAAATTGAAAAACTCCCCCGACAGATCCCCCAGTACCAGACAACCGTCACTTTAACCGGGATTGATAAGCACCAGTTGGGACAGGTCGCGGCTGATCTTCACTCCCTGCGCAAGCCAGATGCTTATAAAGGAAAGGGAATCCGTTACACCAACCGTGTAACACGTCTCAAGCCTGGAAAAACTGGCGGCAAAGGCGGCAAGAAGTAACAGCAACCGTCGTCACAGCTCAGCCGCAACGTTGGGTTGATCTCTCTGGAGGCCGGACATTGGGGAATCCCCGTTTCCTGTTTTGCGACCCAGGCTGGCACATTGATCAGGTTACAAGTATAAGAGGAGTGAATTATGGCATTAAAAGAGCGTGCAGAGGTGCGGAAGGCAATCCACCGGCGTATTCGCAAGAAAGTGTTCGGAACCCCCGAACGCCCACGCCTGTGCGTGTTTCGCAGCTTGAAGCACATCACCGTGCAAATTATTGATGATTCAAAAGGCGAAACATTGTGCTCGGCTTCAACGGTTGAAAAAACGTTGCGCGAACAATCAGGCGGCAATATCCAGGCTGCACAAGCCATTGGCAAATTGATTGCAACCCGGGCGAAGGAAAAAGGGATTGACGCTGTGGTGTTTGATCGGGGCGGGTATATCTACCATGGTCGCGTCCGCCACTTAGCTGAAGCCGCCCGTGAAGCCGGTCTCAAGTTTTAATAAATGGGGAGCGTACGATGCAACGAATCAACCCGGATGGACTCGATTTAAAGGATAACGTAATTTCGATTAACCGCGTGACCAAGGTGGTCAAGGGCGGTAAAAACATGAGCTTCAGCGTGCTGGTAGTGGTTGGTGACAACAATGGAGTGGTTGGCTTTGGAAGTGGGAAAGCCAAGGAAGTGCCCATTGCCATTCGCAAAGCGGTTGAATCAGCCAAGAAGAACCTGGTTCGGATTCCACTCGAAGGTCACACGTTGACACACCCGATGATTGGAAACTATGGAGCTGGGAAAGTCATGCTGAAACCGGCGCCGGAAGGAACTGGCGTTATTGCCGGTGCGGCTGTCCGTTCCATCATGCAGGCTTTAGGCGTCCAGAACGTGGTCACCAAAGTCATTGGCTCCAACAACCCCCATAACATCGTGCGGGCTACCTTTGATGGCCTGGGCAGGATGAAAAGCCGTGACGATATCGCCCGCATTCGCGGAAAACGGCCAGAGGAGTTATAAGCCATGAGCGAGATAAACAGCGGAAAAGGAACAACGGCCCGCATTAAGATTCAATGGTATCGGAGCTTTATTTCCGCTCCCAAAACCCATAAAACCATTGTGCGCAGCCTGGGATTTACCAAACTGCAGCAAATTGTCGAGCGCCCAGATACCCCCAGCACCCGTGGGGCCGTGGCAAAAGTACCGCACCTGCTGCGGATTGTGGAAGAATAAACCCACGACTGAGCCACTGCACCAGATCGAGCTTCAGGATGTTGGTTGGAGCAACTCAAAACAAGCTCAGACCCTGATTAACTGCTGATAAAATTGTAAGGAGGTTGCAGCTCCCCGCCGAAAAGGCTGTTCGGTTTACGTTCTCACGTAAACCCGCAACCGGGCTCAAAATCGGATCAAGCTGCAAGGAGACTTCGATGGCGATTGGATTGCACAACCTGGAAGCCCCAAAGGGGGCAAATAAACGGAAAAAGCGTGTTGGTCGTGGACCTGGTTCTGGTCACGGAAAAACTTCAACTCGCGGCCATAAAGGGCAAAAATCACGTTCAGGATATTCCTCGATGCGGGGTTTTGAAGGCGGTCAGATGCCATTACATCGCCGGCTGCCCAAGCGGGGATTTACCAACATCTTCAAAAAAGAGTGGACTGAAATCAACTTAAAGATGTTGGACCGCTGGTATGAAGCCAACGATACCGTCACGCCTGAGAGCCTGGTTGAAAAAGGAGTTGTCAGCAAGCTTGCGAAAGATGGCGTCGTGGTGTTGGCCAATGGTGAGTTGACCAAACCTCTGAAAGTACAGGCCCATCGGTTTAGCGACAAAGCGAAAGCCAAGATTGAAGCTGCCGGCGGCACTGTTGAAGTGTGCTAATCAGCTCCGCGTTTCCTGATCGCCCCTTTTCAAGGTTGGCCTGGCCAGGAAACGCTTCGCTTTATATATTGATTGGTACGTTATTTGCATATTTACCTTAGAAACTCCCCTGAAGTGGAATTTTTCGACAGAAGAATCACGATGGGTGTTCACCCAACCCTTCACGGAGTTTGACCTCCCACGCGCTTCACATCTTGAGAAGCCTATCCACGCCGAAGAAGTTAAATACAGAGTGCCGCGAACTTCAGTTGCGTCTGTATTTTCCGGATTCCACACCTCTCCTGAGGATGTATGTTTGACCAGATCGTAAAGAGCTTTCGCAATATTTTTTCTGTTCCAGAGCTGCGGAATCGCATTTTCTATACTCTGGGAATGTTGATTGTCTACCGCGTTGGCAGCCACATTCGAACACCTGGAATTGATCCTGACAAATTAAGTGATCTGTGGCGAGACCTGCAGAATTCACTGGTTGGGGTGCTGGATCTGTTTTCAGGTGGAAATTTTCGGGTGGTTTCGATCTTCGCATTGGGAATCACTCCCTACATCACGTCCTCAATTATTCTCCAGTTGATGACCGTGGTTTGGCCTTATTTGAAGAAGTTGCAGGAAGAAGGCGAACTGGGCCGGCGAAAAATCAACCAGTATACCCGCTACCTGACGATTGTCCTGTCATTGATTCAATCCATGACAATTGCTTTGTGGCTCAACGGCCAGCCTGGATTAGTCGTGGGTGGTTCAAGCGTCTGGTTTATTTTTGTGACGATGGTTACCCTGAGCACTGGAACGGCTTTCGTGATGTGGATTGGGGAGCAGATCACTGAACGGGGAATTGGGAATGGAATCAGCTTGCTGATTTTTGCGGGAATCGTGATTCGCCTGCCCGATGCGCTCCAGCAATTGGTGACCAAAGCCCAGTCTGACCCAACCTCAGCCTTGAGTGTGATTTTACTGGTGGTTGTGATGGTGGCGGTCATTGCTGGTGTGGTGTTTATGGAGCGAGGACAGCGCAAGATCTCGATTCACTATGCCCGCCGTCAGGTTGGTAAGCAACAAACAGCGGGTCATTCCACCTATATGCCTCTGCGGCTGAACATGGCCGGAGTGATCCCGGTGATTTTTGCCTCATCAATTCTGACTTTCCCTCAGACTGTGGCACAGTTCATCAAATCAGAATATGTTCAGAACGTAACTCAGATGTTGCGAACTGGTCACCCTCTGTATGATCTGATCTTTGTATCGTCAATCATTTTCTTTACCTTCTTCTACGTGTCGATTGTCTTTAACACCGACGAAGTGGCAGAGAATCTTCGCAAATACGGTGGGTTTATCCCTGGAATTCGACCCGGGAAACGAACGGCTGATTATTTAAACTCAGTTTTGACCCGGTTGACCACGGTGGGGGCTATTTATTTAGCCGTCGTCTGTATCATCCCTCAATTTATCATCACTGGGTTTGAAGTCAGTGCCTTACCATTGATTGGTGAAAAACTGTACACGGTGTTGAACTCAAACCCTGCCACAAGCTGGATTATCAAAGGGTTAGGTTTCAATTTCTACTTTGGTGGAACTTCACTTTTGATTGTGGTCGGTGTGGCAATGGATACAGTCCAACAAATTGAATCGCAGTTGATTATGCGGCATTACGACGGGTTCCTGCGCAAAGGCCGAATCCGTGGCCGGCGAGGGTAACCCCAGGACTCAATCCAGCCAGCCACTTTCCTGACTGGCTGACCCGTTGTGGCGGGTATGTCATGGGAAAGAAATTGGAGGGAATGTGGCCACCACAGTTATCTTGATGGGAGCACCAGGAGCCGGCAAAGGAACGCAGGCTCGATTGATAACTGAAGTTTTCGGATTTCCCCACATTTCAACGGGCGAGTTGCTTCGTGAAATAGCGAAGCAAGAAACACCACTCGCTGAGCGTGTGCGCCAGGTCCTGGCGACTGGAAACTTTGTCTCCGATGAAATACTGGCTGACCTCGTTACTGAACGAACCAGCCATAGTGATTGTCAGAATGGATATATCCTGGACGGGTATCCCCGAACCAGGCCGCAACTGGAATTTTTAGAAACTTTGGTCCATCGGCAGGGAACCCGTCTGATCGCCATTGAAATTTCAGTTCCACGGGAAGTGCTGTTTCAACGATTGACCGGAAGACGGACCTGCGGACAGTGCGGCGCGATTTACAATTTGTATTTCGTCCCACCGGCTGTGGCTGGAATATGTGACCACTGTGGATCAAGCAACCTGCAACAACGAGATGATGACCGGGAAGATGTGGTTGATACCCGACTGACCAATTATGCTGAGTTAACTGAGCCTCTCGTTCGATCCTTTCAAGAAAAAGGAGTCTTACGCGTGATTGATGGAAATCAAGATGTTGAGGCGGCCTTTGCTGAGTTAAAACGGGCGCTCGAATCTGAGTCTGCTGCTGCCTGGTGAGAGAAGCGATACGGTATGGTCATTGCCAAATCAAAAGCAGAAATTGAAAAAATGTATCGAGCCGGCCAGTTGGTCGGGACCCTGCTGAAAGAACTGTGCGCAATGGCCCAACCGGGAGTTACCACTGAGGATCTCGACCGCTTTGCGATTTCCTGGCTCAAAGAACGAAATGCCATTTCGCCATTCAAGGGGTACCGGGGATATCCAAAACACATTTGCACATCAATCAATGATGAAATTGTTCATGGAATCCCCTCCTCATCCCGAATTCTCAAAAATGGTGACATCATCAGCATTGACTGTGGCGCCACTCTGGATGGGTATGTTGGGGATACCGCAGCCACAATTGGCGTTGGAACGATTACTGAGTCCGCCAAAGCGTTGATCAAACACACGGAAGCCTCGCTCTTTCAGGCGGTTGATCAAATGCGATTGGGAAATCGGCTCTACGATATCTCATATGCGGTTCAATCTTACATTGAGCCACTGAGTTATAGTCTGGTTCGGGAGTTTTGTGGTCACGGTATTGGTCGCCGAATGCACGAAGATCCACAGGTTCCCAATCGGGGACGTCCGAACACGGGACAGCGGTTACGGGTCGGATGGGTACTAGCCGTTGAACCAATGGTCAATGCCGGCACTCACGCCATTCGGGTATTAAATGACGGATGGACAGCGGTCACCTTAGATGGTCAACTCTCTGCCCACTTTGAACATACCATCGCCATTACCGAAGAGGGCCCACGAGTTTTAACACTGGTTGATTGATTCAGGGACTTGATCCTTTACAACCGCTTCTTTTTTATGCTAGTCTGCGCGGTTCGCTAAACTCCCTCCACTTTTCCTAAGTGCAAACCATCATTTCAACCTATTACGCTCCACTGAAGGGGGATATGTCTAAGGAAGATTCAATTGAAGTCATGGCGTCGGTGCTTGAAGCCTTACCCAATGCCACTTTTCGCGTCGAACTTGAAAATAAACACAAAGTATTAGCCCGAATCTCTGGGAAGATGCGCAAGAATTTTATCAAAATTTTGCCAGGGGATAAGGTATTGGTCGAACTCTCGCCCTATGACCTGACCCGAGGCCGGATCGTGTATCGCTACAAGTAATTCATATCAAAGACCGAAAACTTTGATCCCGGGGTTTCACCCGAAACCGCAAGAACTCACGATTGTTTTTCATTGTTGCTGGGAGAGTTATGAAAGTACGTGCGTCAGTAAAAAAAATCTGCGATAAGTGCAAACTTATTCATCGCAAAGGGATTGTGCGCGTTATCTGCGAGAATCCTAAACACAAGCAGCGTCAAGGATAACCTTCCTCAAGAATGAGGAGTGGCCTCACGCCTGAAATTAATTGCAACCAACGGAAGTTCAACCATTTTGACTGGGAATACGCAACATGGCACGTGTAGCTGGAATTGATTTACCTCAAAATAAACGCGCCGAAATCGGTTTAACCTACATTTACGGCATCGGACGTTCACGCGCGAACCTGATTCTTGAGGAAGCGAATGTCGATAAAAATCGGAGAATTCGGGATCTGAGCGAAGATGAACTGACCCGGATTCGGACCGTCATTGATCGCCAGGGTGATGTAGAAGGCGATCTGCGCAAACGAATTCAACTCGACATTAAGCGCCTGGTGGAAATTCAATGCTATCGCGGGATTCGTCACCGCAAAGGTTTGCCGGTCCGTGGACAGCGGACACATACCAATGCACGTACCCGCAAAGGTCCACGTCGGGCGACGGTGGCCAAGAAGAAAGCCCCTGGTAAGAAGTAAGCGACGGGTATCCTTTGACATGGGCGGGCCACCCTGGTGGTCTCCTTCAGGATTAATTCACTGTTTATCACTTGAGTAAGAATACAATGGCCAAGAAGACGACAACTGCTGGAAAAGCGGGAGCAAAAAAGAAAATTTTTAAAAAACGGGAACGCAAAAATGTGCCGCAAGGCATTGTGCACATTCAAGCGACCTTTAATAACACGCTCGTCAGCATTACCGACCTGGATGGAAATCTGGTGAGCGCCAGCAGTGCTGGGGCATTGGGCTTTAAGGGATCTCGCAAGGGAACTCCGTTTGCTGCTCAGCAGGCTGCGGCACGAGCGGCAATTCAGGCTAAGGAAAATGGCATGCAACTGGCTGAAGTCCGGGTCAAAGGCCCTGGGTCAGGCCGTGAATCCGCCATCCGTGCTGTCCAGGCTGCTGGCATCGACGTCAAAGTCATTAAAGATGTGACACCTATCCCCCACAACGGATGCCGACCGCGCAAGCGTCGGCGGGTCTAATGTGGCGTTGTCTTGTGTTACACCATAACGCGAACTTATTTGATTTCTTGAGATGTGAAAGCCCACACCAAATGGGCTTGGGAGGGATTGCTTGGCAAGGTATCGTGGTCCTGTGTGTCGTTTGTGTCGCCGAGAAGGCGTGAAGCTTTTTTTGAAAGGCGAACGGTGTTTCAAACCTTCTTGTGCAATTGATAAGCGAAAGAAACTTCCGGGACAGCATGGTGAGTCCCGTCGTGGGAAGTTAACCGGCTATGGCGAACAATTGCGTGAAAAACAAAAAGTCAAACGCATGTACGGTATGCTCGAAGGCCAATTCCGGTCTTGTTTTGAGCGCGCTGTCCGCCAAAAAGGGGTAACGGGTGAAAACCTGCTTTCCAGTCTTGAACGCCGGCTTGACAATGTTGTGTACCGGATGGGTTTTGCCGCATCACGAGCTCAAGCCCGGCAATTGGTCAACCACGGACATATCCGGGTCAATGATCGCAAGGTGAATATTTCATCCTTTGTGGTCAAAGTTGGAGACACTGTCAGTGTACGCGATGGCAGCCTGACCAATGTTCATATCCTGAATGCCTTCCAAACCGCGGGAGGTCGTGGCGTTCGTCCAGCCTGGGTTGAAATTGTTGATGCCGCCAAACTGGCTGGCAAAATTGTTTCCCTGCCACGCCGGGAAGATATCGACAAAGATATCCGGGAGCAGATGATTGTCGAATTGTATTCCAAGTAAGAGCACTTAATTTCAGAGCCGAACGCCATAGCCCTGCACCAAAAGCGCGGGCTGTGCTGTCCGGCTCCTTTGTTCTGAAGGAGCAGAAGGTATGTGGACTGGCTTCCAAAAGCCAAAGCGCCTGGCTTGCGATTTTGAAACCTTAACGGACAAATACGGTCGCTTTTATGCTCAGCCGTTTGAACGTGGGTTTGGGACGACTATCGGCAACAGCCTGCGCCGTGCGCTGTTATCATCAATCGAAGGTGCGGCGATTACGGCTGTCAAAATCGAAGGGGTGCTCCATGAGTTTTCCTCAATTCCTGGTGTCACCGAAGATGCAACCGATATTATTTTAAACCTGAAACGAATTCCATTTTTGATGACCGGTGCCGGAGTCAAAACCATCCGTCTCGAAAGTAACACGCCGGGCGTGGTTTACTCCCGCGATATTGAAATTGGCGCCGACATCGAAGTTCTGGATGGCTCAATTCCGATTGCCACAGTCAGTGAAGGTGGTCGCCTTTCAATCGAGATGCGGCTCAAAATGGGACGTGGGTATGTTCCGGCTGACCGAAATACAGACGAAGATCTTTCAGTTGGCTATATTCCAATTGACTCCGTTCATTCGCCAATCAAAAAAGTCAATTACCAGGTTGAAGCGGCCCGTTTGGGTCAGGATACCGACTTTGACAAGTTGACGATTGAGGTATGGACCAACGGGAGTATCAAACCGGATGATGCGATTGGGTTGGCGGCAAAATTGATTAAGGATCATATGACGATCTTTATCAACTTTGATGATACCGAACCCGAAATGAAGGAACCTGAAATCATTGATCGTCCAAAACGGACCGTCAATGAGTATCTGGATCGTTCGGTTGAGGAACTTGAATTAAGCGTTCGATCCTACAACTGCCTGAAGAATGCTGATATTCGCACCATTCGGGAACTGGTTCAGAAAACTGAGCAGGAAATGTTGAAGACCAAGAATTTCGGACGCAAGTCTTTAAACGAAATCAAGGAAATCATGACCGCGATGGGTCTCCGCCTTGGTACCATTTTTGATGATGAAGGGAACATCGTTGGGTATCGCGACGAGTAATTTGGGCGAACTGTCGTGAGGACAGTTTTCCCATTCACGTGGAAACGACTATGAGACACTTAAACGCACACCGGAAATTGGGGCGAACCTCAGCACACCGTAAATCGCTGTTACGCAACCTCGCCACCTCGCTCATTATTGAAGAGCGGTTAGTGACCACTCTGCCCAAAGCCAAAGAGCTGCGTCCATTTGTCGAACGGGCCATTACCCTGGGCAAACGCGGTGACTTGCATGCCCGTCGTTTGGCCGCCAGCTATTTTCATGCTGGTAACCAGAACCGGATTCCCGATGGTGGCCGTGGTCATCAACGGGCACCTCGAACCGCCGGGGTGCTGGCGGTCAGCAAATTGTTTGATACGATTGCTGCCCGGTTTAGTGATCGTCCAGGCGGATATACCCGCATTGTTAAACTGGGACATCGTCGGGGTGATGGCGCTGAAATGGCGCTTATTGAATTACTTGGCAGTGAATACAAGCCAGAGGAATAACCTGGACTCAGACCCTTTCCCTCCCTTTTTTGGCCCGGCCAGGGTGGTGGCTGTTTTTGGGTGTGAAGACTTCATTCCAATCCAAATTTCCACTCTTCCACGCACCCAGCCGACCGTGCTCTCCGAAAGGTCATGCGCCTGTGCCTGACACTCCCCTATCGCCAGCACGTACCAAACTGCCAAAAAAGCCCTTTGACCTGCAGCATTTGGAATTGATTTGCCCCAACCATCTGGCCCATATGTGATCGGATGTGTTGGGGCTTTGTTTTGTTATGGGATACCACTCAACCCGCAGACTTCACTCATAAAAGGCAGCACAGTATGAACCAAAAAGAACTGAGAGAACTGATTGAGATCATTTCAGAAAACCGAATTGCTGAGTTCGAGATGGAACGTGCCGGATTCAAACTGCGAATTCGAACCGCCCATGGCCAAACCGCCACGGTTGCGGTTCCCAGTCACGCAATCGAAGCCGCAAGTGTGCCCCCAGCCGTGATGGCGCATCCGCCAGTTGCTGCTCCACCTCCGACACCACCTGCCCCAGAACCACCTGCCACCCCACAAACCCAGAACCTCTACACCGTGAAATCTCCGATTGTAGGCACGTTCTATCGAGCCCCAAGCCCAACAGCCAAATCATTTGTTGAAATTGGAACTCGGGTCCAGCCAGGGACGGTGCTGTGTATTATCGAAGCCATGAAATTAATGAATGAAATCGAATCGGAAGTCAGTGGTGAAGTGGTTGAGATTTACCAGGAAAACAGCAAACCGGTTGAATATGGTCAGCCGATTTTTGGGATCAAAGTTGATTAACCTGTGCCTCGTGCTTGGAACCTGGCACTGAGGGGCATCCTTTCAAAGAACCAAGAACCAAGAAACCACCTGATACCTTATGTTTCGGAAAATTCTAATTGCGAACCGTGGCGAAATCGCCTGCCGGATCATTTGGGCCTGTCGCGAATTGGGCATCAAAACCGTAGCCGTGTACTCTGAAGCGGATGCTGATTCGCTCCATGTCCGTTTTGCGGATGAAGCCATTTGTATCGGGCCACCTCCTTCACGCGAAAGTTATCTCCAAATCCCTTCCGTTATCAGTGCCGCGGAAATAACCAATGCTGACGCCATCCATCCAGGATATGGATTTTTATCGGAAAATGCCCATTTTGCTGAGGTCTGTCAGGCGTGCAATCTCACCTTTATTGGCCCTCCGCCGAGCGCAATTCGGGCCATGGGTGACAAGGCTTCGGCCCGAGCCACGATGAAGGCGGCGGGTGTGCCAATTCTTCCAGGCAGCGACGGCATCATTGATTCCCCAGAAACCGCCATTGAAGTGGCCAATCGGATTGGCTTCCCCGTCATTATCAAAGCGACGGCGGGTGGCGGCGGACGCGGAATGCGCATTGTTTATTCACTGGAAGACTTACTCACTCAGCTTGAAACCGCTCAGGCTGAAGCTGGTGCCGCATTTGGCAATGCCGGCGTCTATATTGAAAAATACATTGTCAACCCGAGACACATTGAAATTCAGGTCCTGGCTGATCAGCACGGGCAAACGCTTCACTTTGGTGAGCGGGAATGTTCGATCCAACGTCGCCATCAAAAGCTGATCGAAGAATCTCCGTCACCCATGGTCACACCTGAAATGCGGGCTGAAATGGGGGCGGCGGCCATTAAAGCCTGCCAGCACGTGGATTATGTCAATGCGGGCACGATTGAATTTATCGTGGATGCTGACACGCGCGAGTACTACTTTATGGAAATGAACACGCGCATTCAGGTTGAGCATCCGGTCACGGAAATGGTCGCCAATGCTGATCTGGTGGTGGCTCAGATCCTGGTTGCCAATGGGGAAAAACTTGATTTCCGGCAAGAAGACATCGTGTTTTCAGGCCATGCGATTGAATGCCGCATCAATGCTGAAGATTCAGTCAAATTTACGCCAAGCCCTGGATTGATCACCGCACTCAACCTTCCTGGCGGACCAGGTGTGCGCATTGATACCCATGCCTATCCTGGGTATGTGGTGCCACCAAACTACGACTCGCTCGTTGCCAAGCTCATTGTCCATGCCCGAACCCGCCAAATGGCAATCGCCCGAATGAAACGAGCCCTCGAAGTCATGATTGTGGAAGGAATCAAAACAACTGTTCCACTTCATCAGCGAATCATGGACGAGCCGGATTTCATTGCCGGTAATCTTTCAACCCGGTTTATGGAGAAGTTTCTGGCCAAGAAGTAGCGAATTGAAAGCGAGTAGCGAGTCGCGAGTCGTAAGTAGTCAATCCAAAAACGCCTTTTGCTGTACTATTGAAATTTCTCTGCCGGCCAATCCACAGGCTAAAAAATTCAAGATCTTTTCTTTTGGTTTTACAACTCGCTACTCGCTACGCACAACTCGCTACTTAAGGGGGAACCATCATGTCCAGCCACCCCACTGCCGTTCTATACACGCCCTCATTCCTCGAACACCAGACCGGCGTGACCCACCCGGAAAGTCCTCACCGGGTTTCACTCATCAAAAATAAATTGGAATCCATGCCCGACCTGTGCTGGCTTGAACCGACCCAGGCGAGTGACGTGGATATTTTGCGGTGTCACACTCCAGAACATTTGGAACTGGTGCAACTGGCCTGCACCGATGCCCAAAAATATGGTCACGCGGCCCTTGATCTCGATACACCAGTTTCAGCCGGATCCTGGGAGGCTGCCAGACTGGCAAGTGGGGGCGTGTTGAGTGCCATTGATTCAGTCATGGCCGGTGAATCCGAAAACGCGTTTGTGCTGGTTCGTCCTCCAGGCCATCACGCCACTCAAAATCGGGCCATGGGCTTTTGCCTGTTTAACAATGTTGCCATAGGGGCGCGATATATCCAGGAAAAGCACAACCTCGAACGCGTCTTGATTGTGGATTGGGATGTTCATCACGGAAATGGCACCCAGGATATTTTTTACTCTGACCCTTCCGTTTTTTATTATTCACTCCATCAATTTCCTCATTATCCAGGTACGGGAAGCCGTTCTGAAACTGGGAGCGGGACTGGGCAGGGATATACCCTCAATATTCCTCTGGTGGGGGGAACATCAGCCGCCAGCCATGTCGTGGCATTTCAGGATGGGCTCAAGACTATTCTCAGCCGCTTTCAACCTGATTTTATTCTGATCTCAGCCGGATTTGACGCTCATCGGTTTGATCCATTGGGAGATATGAACCTCTCGGATCAGGATTTTATGACCTTAACCCAAACCCTCAAGCACGTTGCGGAAGAGCAATGTCAGGGCCGGTTGGTTTCACTTCTGGAAGGTGGTTATAATCTGGAAACCCTACCTCAAACCGTTGCCTCCCACGTTCGCGCGCTGGCAACTGTGTCAACATGAAGAATGAAGAATTTGTTCGAATAGATTGCTGGAGGGAATTCAAGATGGAGGTCACATGCTTAAAAAGATAAGTTTGTTGATAGGATTGATCGCCTGTATATATCTGAATACAGACACTTTCGTCCTGGCTGGAGAACCCACTTTGGAAACCGCGCCTTCAAAGTTTACAAAACTGGATGGCAACAAAATCCACTACAAAGAGTTCGGCAAGGGCAAAACAGCACTGGTTTTTGTGCATGGATGGACGTGCAACCTCAACTTTTGGAAGTACCAGGTTCCGGCGGTTACCAAGGATGCGCATTTGATCGCGATTGACCTTCCGGGGCATGGCCAGAGCGACAAACCAGAGTTATCAATATATTCAATGGCGTTTTTTGCCAAAGCCGTCAATGCAGTTTTAACCGAAGCCAAAGTTGAACACGCCGTGCTGATCGGGCACAGTATGGGCACACCGGTCATCCGTGAGTACTATCGCCTGTTTCCAAAGAAAGTGACGGCGCTGGTTGTGGTTGACGGTAAGCTGCGACCGTTTTTCACCGATCAAGCCAAAATAGATCAGTTTATCAGCCTGTTTGAAAAACCAGACTACACGGAGGTTATGGGCCAAATGATCAACGGGATGTTTCCAAATCCAGCTCAGACCACATTGCGCGATGAAGTCAAAGCCCAAATGCTCGCTGCACCTCAATTTGTGGTGGTTGGCGCGATGAAGGGAATGCTTGATCAGTCAATTTGGAAAGATGACAAAATTGACGTGCCAGTCCTCCATATTCTGTCGAAGTCACCCATGTGGACTGCTGATTATGAAAAGTATGTCTGGACGATTGCCCCCAAAACCGAGTACACCCAAATGGACGGTGTCGGGCATTTTCTGATGATGGAAAAACCGGACGAATTCAACCGCATCCTGCACGACTTCTTGAAGAAAAATGGGGTGGTGAAAAAGTAAGAGGAGTCAGTAGTTGATAAGTCAAGAGTCAGTAATGCGGAGGAAGAGTTGAAAAAAGAGCGGATTTGAGCCCAGGAACTGGGCGGAAGGCATGTAGCCCAGGGTTTTAACCCTGGGAAAACGTTGCCTCCCAACCC
>JACQXX010000172.1 GCA_016208495.1 Acidobacteriota bacterium
AGAGAGCGGCGCACACCGCAACCATGGTGATTCGGAAGAGTGTTCGACCCATAAACCATTGTTTCCAGTAGACTTCAACGTTGGTGAACTCATCTACGCCCGATCTTCAGCCGGGCACGATAAGCAATTTCCAACAGTTTCGAGAATGGCAAAAGAAAAACCGACCGCCTGAAGGCGGAACTCTCAACTGTATTCACCTGAAAGTGACGTCTGATTTGAGGAAATATTCCTTGCTGACTGAAGAATAACCAACCGGCAAAGCAAGTTGGATTGCCTGAGCATAAACCCCGGCGATGGTGCAGGTGGCCAAAATAAAACCTACTTGCCACACAATAAGGCGCCCCCCCCCCTCAATTGTCAAGCTTTTTTTCAGGAGATTTCTGTTTTTCTTCAGCAGTTGGATGCAACTTTTCTCAAGATCTCGACCTGGCCGTAACTGTGGGCTTCGCACCACGGCTATTGAACTTAGGGACTGTAAAAATACAACTTCCCGTTTTTCTCGAAAGTCACCCGGAGAGATCGAATTTCAGAACAGGAAACCACGAAAAACACGAAAAACACGAAAAAGAAATCCAAAGACTTCAATGGGGTCTGAGCTTTTGTCAGGGAAAATGCCACCGAACTCAAAAGAAAATGGCTTCGACCCAAATGAAAATCGGGAAGTTGTTTTTTAACCCTCCCTTAGGCTAGAAACGGTGTTCAGACCGGGATGCCCGGTTCGATTGAGTGATTTCGAGCGATTTATCCTGAATGAGCCGGAGCCAGTCGGCTTCTTTCAGATATCCCCAGCCTTCCATGGCTTCGGCAGCCGCGTTGTAGGAACTGAACCAGTGAATTTGCCGGTTGGCTTTCGAAAGGATTTGATTGGCCAGTGAGTCTAGCTCCTGGCGTGATCGAGCCTGATGTATTTCCCGAATCATAAGTCAATGAATGAGGTGAAAGGTGTTGAAAATGGATGAGGTGGTAACTGGTGCTTGGTTTCGAAAACCCTGAACCCTGAACCCTGAACCCTGAACCCTGAACCCTGAACCCTGAACCCTAATTCCTCAGCCCCTGAATTGGCGCCGGAATTCGGCCTCCGCGATTGATGAAGCGATGGCAGGGCGTTGGATTGACCGCCATAATCGGCGCCCGGCCCAGAAGTCCACCAAATTCAACCATATCGCCAACGTTCTTGCCTGGTGCCGGAATGATTCGAATGGCCGTGGTCTTGTTGTTCATCATGCCAATGGCGGCTTCGTCGGCAATAATTCCGGAAATGATTTCCGGAGGCGTATCCCCTGGAATCGCAACCATATCCAGCCCAACCGAACACACCGAAGTCATGGCTTCCAGTTTATCAAAGGTCAGTGCGCCGGTTTTCGCGGCTTCAATCATAACGTGGTCTTCGGAAACGGGGATAAATGCACCGCTGAGTCCACCGACATAGCTTGACGCCATCAATCCACCTTTTTTCACGGCATCGGTCAACATCGCCAGCGCTGCGGTTGACCCGTGAGCGCCAGGCATATCAATGCCCATGGCCTGCAGGATTTCGCCAACGCTATCTCCGACCAGCGGTGTTGGCGCCAGACTCAAATCAATGATGCCAAAGGGAACACCCAGCCGTCTGGCGGCTTCGCGTCCGATGAGTTCACCGGCACGGGTAATTTTAAAGGCCATGCGTTTGATGACCTGAGCCAGGTCACCCAAATCGCAATCTCCAGCTGCTTTAACGGCGTGAGCTACGACACCCGGACCGCTCACGCCAACATTGACCGTGACTTCCGGTTCACCAACTCCATAAAAGGCACCAGCCATAAACGGGTTGTCTTCGACCGGATTGGCAAAGACCACAAATTTGGCACAGCCAAGGCCATGGGTTGAAGCCGTGCGAGCTGCCAGATCTTTGAGCAGATACCCAAGGCGGCCAATGGCGTCCATATTGATGCCTGCCCGGGTGGTGGCAACTGAAACCGAACCGCACAGCCGTTTGGTGACGGCGAGCGCTTCGGGTAAGGCGTCCAGATAGTGATCTTCGGCTTTGGTCGTGCCTTTATGAACCAGAGCCGAGAACCCGCCGATAAAATCAACTCCCACCTGACTGGCGACTTCATCAACCGCCTGAGCCAGTTTGACATAATTGTGGGGCTGGCAGGCAGCGCCGACATTGGCTAAAGGCGTGATGGCAAGCCGTTTATTGGCAATTGAAAGACCATATTCCTGGCCGATTTCGTTCACCGTCGGCACCAGCCGGCTGGCATACCGCAGGAGTTTTTCCTGAACGCTGGCACAAACCTGGTGAATATCGCGTCCAGCACAATCCGTGAGTGAAATCCCCATGGTGACAGTCCGGATGTCGAGATTTTCCATCTCGGTCATGCGAATCGTCTCTAAGATTTCATACTGGGAGTAGTCCATAGATGAGAGTTTCCTTTTTCAGGGCTGAGGGCCAGAAGCGCCAGGATAAGGGTTTGAGGCCCGGAGGGTCGTCGTGTAATAGCCGTGGTGCGAAGCCCACGGTCACGGCCAGCGAGATCCAAACCCCTGGCCCTAAAATTCAATCGGCCAGCATTTTACCTGCTGATCATCGCTGGCGGTGATTAAGAATGTGCCATCCGGGGAAAAAAAGACGCTTCGAACCGGTCCCGTGTGGCGAACTGGCGGCTGGACCGACTGTCGGGTGGCGATTTTCCACAATCGAACTGAGGCATCTCCGCCGCCGACCGCCAGCCAGCTTCCATCCGGTGAAAATGTCACGGCCACCAGTCCCACGCCCTGGCCGGGAAGTGTGGTTTCCGGTTTGTTTTTGGCGAGATTCCACAGACGAACCGTGCCGTCGCCACTGGCTGATGCCAGCAAGCTTCCATCCGGAGAAAACGCCACTGCCTGAACCCAAAAGGTGTGGCCTTCAAAGGTGGCTTTGATTCGGCGTTTGGCGACATCCCACACTTTGACTGTTTTATCGCGTCCAGCCGTGGCCACCCATCGTCCATCCGGCGAGAATGTCAATCCAAAGATCGAGTCAATATGTCCATCAAACAGCCCAATCTGTTGATGGTCGCTGAGGTTCCAGAGTCGCCAGGGAGTGCCAAATCCGGCTGATGCCAGCAATTTCCCGTCTGGGGAAAAGGCGACGCTGCTGACATCTCCGGGATGTCCCGTGAGTGTGGCGACTTCTTTGCCAGTGGTAAGATTCCAGAGTTTGATGGTGGTGTCACGACTTCCAGACGCCAGCCAGGTGCCATCCAGAGAAAAAGCCACTGCCAAAATCATGTCGGAATGGCCTTTGAGTTCCAACCCTGGAGCGCCAGTCTTCAAATTCCAAAGCCGAATGGCAGTATTCTGGTAATTGACAGCCAGCCAGGTGCCATCTGGGGAAAGTGCGGCGGCCACCGAATCATCTGACAGCGTCGGAAATTCAAACGCGGGGCGTGACAGTACCTTGAGTGTGGTCAGGTTTGCCCACCCGGCTGTCGGTGAGGGAGGTGTTTTCTGGCGAATTGGTGGTTTCGATTGGGAGGAAACGGGTTTTGTGGAGGTCTGCGCAAACCCGGCAATTGTGAACCAGCCCATCAGGAGCCAGAGTGAACACAAAAATGGAGTCAGACGCCGCATCAACATAAAAGCTCAGGAGGGGAAAGAGAGGCTTTCGTGGGATTCAGACATTTTGAGTTGACTCAGGTAGGCAAGTGCGCACAATGAGCGCATATTCGATATTTTTTGAGTCATCTCTTTTTAGCGCGCCCGGCACTCTGGTCGCAAGTCAGAATCTTGTCCCTTCACCCAAAAGACCAAAACGGTTGCGCACTTTTCCAGTTGCCAATTAAGATGCCCTTATGGAACGAAGAACCTTTAAACGACGTGAAATCCGACCTGAGCCCAAACCCGAGTGGTTAAAAATTCGCCTGACGGCCCGCGAGACATTTCAGGAAGTGAGCCAGATGGTCAACGACCTGACGCTCAACACGGTCTGTCAGGAAGCCCGGTGCCCCAACATTTTCGAGTGTTTTTCCAATCGAACCGCGACCTTTATGCTCCTTGGCGACATTTGTACCCGCCACTGTGGGTTCTGCGCGGTCTCAAAAGGGAAGCCCCGGCTGGTGGATCCGACTGAACCACGCCACGTTGCCGAAGCCGTCGCGCGACTTGGGTTACAGCATGCCGTGGTCACCTCAGTCAATCGAGATGACCTCCCCGACGGCGGCGCCCACCAGTTTGTCGCCACCATTCGTGAAATCAGAAATCTAATTCCCACCTGCAAAGTCGAAGTCTTGATCCCGGATTTTCAAGGTAACTGGGAGGCACTTGAGATTGTGCTGGATGCCCGCCCCGATGTGCTCAACCACAACACGGAAACGGTCAAGGCCCTGTATAAGCGCGTTCGTCCAGATGCTCACTATGCCCAATCCATGGAACTCCTTGAGCGTGCTGCTGCTCGACGTTCATCTGAATTTCCGCTGCTGACCAAGTCAGGAATTATGTGCGGCCTGGGTGAGTCTCGTGAGGAATTGCTGGAGACAATTCGGGATCTCCGTCAGGTGGATTGCGATATTTTGACGCTCGGTCAGTACCTGCGCCCAAGCCTGCGCCACTTGCCGGTTGAACGATTTTACCCACCTGATGAATTTGCCGAACTCAAGCAAATCGCTTTGGAGATGGGGTTCCGGTATGTAGAATCAGGTCCGCTCGTTCGCAGTTCCTATCACGCGCATCAACATCGGCCTGAAGAAACCGGCGAAGTTGCCGCAACGGCTCTGACCGCTGTGTCTCCTGACCCAGCACCACAACTGGTGACACTGGGGGTCATTCGGCATTCCTCGTAAGGGAAATGATAAGGGGGCTGGAACCCAGGGTTTTGGATTTCGGGATCACTAAGACCTGAGAGACCAAAAGCTTCGAAAACCCTGAACCCTGAACCCTGAACCCTGAACCCTGGTTTCCAGACCGGAACCCTTGTCCCAATCCTCAATTCGTTCGTCCATCTTCTTACAGACTGGTCACCACACATATGGAAGTTGCCGTCATCGGCGCTGGGTTAGCTGGTCTAACCACTGCCTATGAATTAAAACAACAGGGTATTGGCTGTGAAGTCATCGAAAAGAGCCGCACCGTAGGGGGCCGGATGAACTCCCGTCGAGTGGCGGACTGTGTCATTGATGATGGGGCGCAGTATTTCACGGTCAAAACCCCTGAGTTTGCCGCGTTTTTGCGCCAGATCGGGCTGGCTGACCGGCTTCATCGGCTGTCGGCGCCGGTGGTGGCATATCCTTTTTCCTACCTGGACGAAGCCCTGGCTGCCGCGCTTGAAGAAGAAGATCAGATGGCCAGTTCTGGGCTTGAATATCCGTTTCGGTACAGCTTTGCCGAAGGGATGGATGCGTTGCCGACCGCCCTGGCCGAACAGTTGGATCCAGAGCATCTGAACCTCCAAACCTATGCTGAAGGCATCCGCTGGAATGAAGACCAGCAGGTGTGGGACCTCCATACCAGGGGTGATAACACCACGCTCGGCGGCCAAATCAGCGCCCGGTCAGTCGTGATTTCCTTGCCAGCACCTCAGGCCGCGCAGTTGCTCAAGCGGAGTTTTCCACTCCCGGCACCCCTGACTGAACTGGCCGAAGCCCTGGACCAGGTGACGTATCACCCCTGTTTGACGGTGCTTTTGCGGATGATTCGGGATTACCAACTTCAAAGTATCGGCGGTTTACGAGCTGAGGATCATGCCCATCCGATTGGCTGGATGGCCTGGGTCGAGCGCCTGGTGCCAAACCGGGTTCCAGAATCCGAAACTGGACTTGTCATCCAACTCACGCCACACACCAGTGAACGGGCCATGGAATTACCAGATGATCAAATTCTGAGCGCCACCATTGGTTCATTGGAACAGGAATTTGGAATGAGTTTGCCCACCGTTCGCTGGATTCATATCAAACGCTGGCGATTTGCCAATCCGACCGGTGCCACCCTGGATCCAGCCCTACGCGAGGCGGCTGAAAAACTTGGTATCTATCTGTGTGGCGATTATTTAGAGCGGGGAAGAGTTGAGTCGGCATTTTGGTCAGGCAGGAATTTGAGCCGGCGGATTGTTGAAATGACAAGGTGACCTTTTGACAATGTGACCTTTTGACAAGGTGACAAGGTGACCTTTTGACAGGGTGACAAAGTGACCTTTTGACAGGGTGACAAGGTGACTTTGTGACAAAGTGACAAAGTAGTTGATTGACAAAATGGTAAGATTTTTGAGGTAACTCTTTCAAAGAGAATATTTAGTAGCCCAGTCACCTTGTCATTTGTCACCTTGTCACCTTGTCACCTTGTCACCCTGTCACCCTGTCACCTTGTCACCTTGTCACCCTGTCACCTTGTTACTTTGTCACCTTGTCATTCTGACATTTTCCGACTTCCGGGTTTGACGACGGCCATTCCGGCTTGACAGAGCGGGCAGGCGTCCGGTTTATAAGAGGGAATTTGCAACCGGATGAGTGCTGCCCGAGGAATCCCGAGATCAACTGGCTCACTACTGCGGTCAATGATTGAACCCACGGCAATAATCTGCGCCCCTTCTTTTTCGAGTGTCGCCATGGTTTCACGGGTTGATCCACCAGTGGTGACAACGTCTTCGATCACAATGGCACGTTCACCCGTCTCAACCTGAAAGCCACGCCTCAATTTCATTTCCGTGCCTTCGCGTTCGGTAAACAGACAGCGAACGCCAAATGCGCGGGCGACTTCGTGAGCAATCAAAATTCCCCCAATCGCTGGCGCGGCGACGAAGTCAGGTGGATCCGTCAAATGTTTTTTGAGTTCATCAGCCAAATCCTGGCCAATCTGAGTTGCGATATTGGGAAACTGCAGCAGGCGGGCACATTGCACATAATTTCCGCTATGCAGCCCAGAACTCAGTCGGAAATGACCGCTCAAGAGGGCACCAGTTTCAGTTAAAAGGTGTTCAAAATCGTGTGTTTCCATGATTTGATGTGGTCCTTACAGCAAAATTTGTGAAAACTGGCCGGAGGCCAGAGATGAGGAAAGCTTGAAGGTATGATCGCACCAGTTGGATTGGTCCAACGTCTTCGTTTGAAATTAGAAACAGCGCCGCATCCGGTTCCGCTTGAAACACTGGGCCGCGAACTCTTTTTCACGGCTAATGGTTCAGTTCAAATGGTTTGCCGATTGCTTGAACCGCTGCTCAAGGAAATTCCCGAAGCTGAGGTGTTGCCCAATGGGTGTGTGGCCTGGCTCCCGCGCAAGGCTCAGCCGATTTCATTGCGGGAAACCACCTATGCTGTGGTGGATGTCGAAACCACCGGAAGCAGCACCCGCTACGCCCGCGTCACCGAAATTGCGATCTATCGGATCGAGCGAGGCGCTATTGTCAGTGAGTTTTCCACCCTCGTCAATCCGCAAATGTTCATCCCGGAGCTGATTACCAGCCTGACTGGAATCACCAATGCCATGGTGGCCGAAGCTCCCCAGTTTGCTGAAATCATCGAACCAGTCTCCGCGCAACTCCAGGACAGCGTGATTGTCGGCCATAACGTCAACTTTGATTATTCATTCCTGAACCTGGAGTTAGCCCTGGCAGATACTCAGGTCAGATTAACCAATCCATCACTGTGCACGGTCAAACTGGCTCGGACACTGGTGCCGGGTTTGGAAAATTACCGGCTGCACACGGTGGCTGCCCACTACGGTATCGAAATTAAAGATCGTCACCGGGCTGGAGGCGATGCCTTTGCGACGGCCCGGCTTTTTCTGGAATTGATTGATTTGCTTGACGAAGCCGGAGTCCAAACCGTGTTTGACGCGCAACGGCTCAAGCGCCATAAGCGCCGGTCATATGCCTCAAGCGCACACCGCATGGGCTCAATGGTGAATTGAACCAACTGGTACCTGGCAATGAACTCCTCAAAACCCTGAACTCGAATAAAGATCAGCCATTGGATGGACGCTTATGACTGAATCAAAGAACGATACCCTGGATGCATTATGGGGGCACGGGGAAGATTCACCCGAACGTCGCCAGGCTTTTCAATACTTTGAAAAGGCATACCGTTTCCAGATGGAAGGGAAGCTGGACGAAGCGATTGAATGTTATGAAAAATCAATCGCCCGCTACCCAACCGCCGAAGCCCACACTTTTCTGGGGTGGACCTATAGTTTTAAAGGCGACCTTGACCGCGCGATTGCCGAATGCTTAAACGCGATTGAAGTTGACCCGGATTTTGGGAATCCCTATAACGACATCGGCGCCTATCTGATTGAAAAGGAAGATCCTTATTCGGCCATTCCGTGGTTGAAAAAAGCCATGGTGGCTAAACGATATGAATGCTATTACTACCCACATTATAATCTTGGGCGAGTGCGGGAAATGCAGCGACGATGGCTGGATGCCCTTCACGAATATGATGCCGCGCTCGATTATTACCCCGACTATGAATCAGCGATTAAGGCCATTCGTCGGGTGCAGGGAAAAGTCAATTGAATGAAGAACCCCTTTAGTGGCTAGTGGTTAGTGGTTAGTGGTTAGAAATCAATACTTTTCGAAAAAGAACCAGCCATCGGGTTCCGGGTTCCGGGTTCCGGGTTCCGGGTTCCGGGTTTTCGAAACCAGGAACTAACCACGAACCACGAACCACTAAGGGACTGTAAAAATACAACTTCCCGTTTTTATCGAAAGTCACCCGGAGAGATCGAATTTCAGAACACGGAAAACACGAAAAACACGAAAAAGAAATCCAAAGACTTCAATGGGGTCTGAGCTTTTGTCAGGGAAAGTGCCATCGAACTCAAAAGAAAATGGATTCGACCCAAATGAAAATCGGGAAGTTGTTTTTTAATGCTCCCTAACCACGAACCACGAACCACGAACCACTAACCAGATTCTTCATGGTTTCATTTTTTTCCTGGCTGGATTTGATTGCCCTGCCGATTGTGGTGCAGGGTTTTTTTTCGTTGCGGGATGGAATTCGCTTCCTGGAATTGTGTCGGCTGGCCCAACTGCAGCGGGGCAAAATGACTGAGGCGGAATTACCTCGGGTTGCGGTGTTTCTCCCGTGCAAGGGGGTTGACGAAGGATTGGAGCGAACGCTTTCCGTACTGGCCGAGTTAGATTATCCACGCTATGAACTCATTCTAATGGTTGAGGAACCAACCGATCCAGCCTTCCCCGTGTTATCACAATTATGCCAAAACTATCCCGAAATGATGCGACTGGTGGTTGCTGGCAAAGCCAATCACAGCGGGCAAAAGGTTCATAACTTGCTTGTTGGGGTGAAACAGGTACATCCAGAGGCGGAAGTCCTGGCTTTTTTGGACTCAGACGTTGGGATTGGTCGTGACTGGCTGCTGGAACTGGTAAAGCCGCTGGCTGATCCGACCGTGGCGGCAACGACCGGGTATCGGTGGTTCCCACTCAGTGTTGGAAGATGGCCAAATCTGCTCCGGGCAGCCTGGAATGGCTCGATTGCGACATCGCTTGGGCCCGGCAAAAACAATTTTGCCTGGGGCGGGTCAATGGCGATTCGCCGAACTGATTTCGAACAACTGGATATCGCCGGTCACTGGCAAGGTGCCGTGAGTGACGACTATGCGTTGACCCAGGCGGTTCGCAGTGCTGGTCGTCCGATTGTGTTTACCCCAACCTGTTTGGTTCCAACGCCAGGCATTACCTCGTTTCGCGATCTTTGGGAATTTACCACCCGCCAAATCATCATCACTCGCGTCTACAACCCCGGCACCTGGAAAATGGCAAGCGGCTGGTATGTTTTCTACAGTCTGGTGTTTTTGAGTTTTCTGGGGCGAAGCCTGGTGGCTGGAATGAATGGATCCTGGATATTGGCGCAGTTCATCGTGGTGTTGATATACCTGCTCAGTGTTGCGAAAAGCGCTCAGACACTGGCCGCGGTTAAATCTGTCCTACCGGCGGGAGTCCAGGCCGGGTGGCTCCGGTGGGCTGGCTATTGTTTGCTCGGGCCGTGGGTGGCGGGGTTGTTTGCCGCAAACTGCATTCGGTCCTGGTTTACTCGGACGATTGTTTGGCGTGGAATTGGGTATGAACTCCGCTCAAAAACTGAAACTCGAATCTTTCACCCCCCAGCCGGCGGCTCGACAAAATGAACAAATTTGAGTCGAGGTTTCTTGGCGAACCTATATGATTGTGATAAGTTGCTGAAACTCAACCCAAAGTCCTGGTCTCAAGTCCACCTCATCTTCTTTCCTTTTATCTATGGTCAACACTGCACATCTGGAAGTGCTTTTCAGTTCTGAATGGAACGAGTGGCGTACTCACAATGAAGGGGTCATTCCAGACTTTACCTCCGCCAACCTGTCTGGAAAAGATCTGTCGGGGCGGGATTTACGCGGTGCTGATTTTACTAATGCCGATCTCACAGGTGCCACACTCGCCACCGCCAATTTCAATAAAGCCCTGTTTCGAAACACGAAACTGTTAGCCGTGGATTTGACGCGGGCAGTCCTGACCAATGTCAATTTAACGGGTGCTGATTTGCGTCAATCCGTGCTCAAGGGAGTCAATCTTTCGACTTCAACGCTCAATAATGCCAACCTTGAATCCGTAAACCTCGAAGGCGCCAATCTCGAAGGCGCGTCGCTGGAAGCAGCCAATTTACGT
Organism: Acidobacteriota bacterium; assembly: GCA_016208495.1. Taxonomy (NCBI): domain Bacteria; kingdom Pseudomonadati; phylum Acidobacteriota; species Acidobacteriota bacterium. Next base: position 10,616 of record JACQXX010000172.1, read on the forward strand.
GACACCAATTGCAGCCGGGCCAACTTACGTCGGGTGTATCTCAAGGGCTCTGGGTTTGACGGCGCCATTTTTGAAGAAGCCGACCTTCAGGAAATTGCCTTTGATTACTTGCGCCTTCCCGGCGCCAATTTACGCGGAGCAAACCTGACCGATAGCAGCCTGAAGTATGCCGATTTCCGCGACGCTGATTTGCGCCGGGCGAAGCTCATTCGGGCCAAGCTGGTTCAAACCAATTTCTCCGGCGCCAATTTATCGGGTGTTGACTTTGAAAAAGCTGACATCCTGGAAGCCAATTTTGACCTGGCGTGGCTCACTGACGCGCAATTTGTCGGCACCCGGTTGGAAAAAGTCAGTCTGGTCGGCGCCGTTATCAAAGGGGCTAACTTTGAAAAGAGTAAACTCAACGCCAATATGACCGGCATGGATTTGCGCGTCGCCAAATTTGCTGGTGCCACCTTCGGCGGATCCAATTTGTCCCAGGTTGATATGCGCCGGATGAGTTTACCAGGAGTGAGTTTCAAAAATTCGCGTCTGGTGGATGCCCGAATGGCCGAGATGAACCTGGAAAATACCAGCTTTGAGGATGCCGAGTTAACTGGTGCTTCAATGCGTGGCGTCAATCTCAATAACGCCAACCTGAATGGGTCAACCATGGCCCTGGCTGATTTGACCGCTGCCTCGCTCCTCAATGCCCGCCTGCAGGAAGTCAAGCTCGAGCGCGCTGACCTGCGCTTTGCCAAACTCAATAAAGCCAATCTGGAACGGGCAGACTTGACCCGCTGCAATTTGACCGGGACTGATTTCACCGATGCCAACCTTGCCAATACCAACTTTTGGGCAGCCAAAGTGAAAAATGCAAAACTGGACGTCGGGTTGAAGTGGAAATTGTTGTTTCTGATGTTTCGATATTGAGGAAGTCAGTAGTCAATAGATGATAAGTCAGTAGTCAGTAGTTGATAAGTCAGTAGTCAGTAGTCAGTAGATAAAACCCAGATCGTTGAATTCATCGAATTCTTGAAAAGAATTGTTCCTAACTGACTCAAATAGAACCAAATCCACTTGACACAAGTCCTCAAATCCCCACACTCGACTACTGACTACTGACTA
>JACQXX010000173.1 GCA_016208495.1 Acidobacteriota bacterium
GGCGTCGGTTGGGGGTTATGCGATGATACGTCCATCGATCTACTCCTTTGTTTTGGTATGTTGAGACTCGAGTTCTCATATCTTCTAACATATACAAAACAAAGGTTTAGATCAATTTTCAAAACTCGCAACCAGTTCATGCGGAGAACCGGATGCTGACAGCGACCGTCAACGGGGTCACGACGAACTACTTTTATGATGGCGAAGGCAAACGCATCAAGAAAATCGTCAATGGACAGGTGACCCGGTTAGGCTCGACGCGGGTGATTATCGACATGGCGGGACAGGTGGTGATAAGGCAGGATTTCTATCCGTTCAGACAGGAAATCATATCAGCTTGTCGTCAAGGGCCATCAGTTCGCTAAGTTTATTTGGTTGAATCGTTTGACTGTTTTCTAATACACGGATTTCGATGCAAATTGGTATTACAAACTGGTCTTCCTCAGTGGTTTGGTTTAAACCTTTCTGTGTTTCTTCTGACGGTGCGCGTTCGTTACCAGCCGAATCTTAAACAGCAACATATCGCGCAACGATCTGGTTTGGGCAAAGGCGGCTTCGAGTTCCTCTTGTAACCAGTCTTCGCGATGGGAATGATCTTCATCCTTGTGGAGCGCGTGGTTGATTTCACGATTCAGGGCCCGGATGATGACTTCATAATTGGTTTGTTCACCGTGTTCCCCCAGCACCGCGGCCAGACTCCCATCATCTTCCAGACCCAGTTCATAGAGGATAAACCCTGCCGCACGACGGATTTCCTGATTGAGCCGCTGGCGAAGTTTGGCGCGCTCCAAATCGGGTCGCAACTCAAGAATGTGCGGGACCACGTCAGGTTCATCTCCAGATGATTGGGTTCGAACGTTCTTAATCTGTGGAACATCGGTTTCGGATGCCGCGTGGGTCAATGTCGTGAGAATGGCCATAACTTCACCTCCGGTAACTTCCCGATAGCCGGTTTGAACGCTCAGGGTTGGGAGAAAAATATCAATATCCAATCCGGCAATTTCTTGATCAATGATTGTGGGCAGGTTTGCGTCGTCTGTTTCAGTTGCTTCGTCTAACGATTCGCGTTCGGGCTGTGGTTCGGCTGAATGTCGAAAATGTCCCTGTTTTCGGGTCTCGCGTTTGAATTCAATCCAGAGCGGTTCGAGGTTGAGGCCGACGTGACCGACGATGTGAGCCAGGTTATCGCTGCCGTTGCCGTGGTCAATGCGGCGCAGTGTTCGCCCCACGAACTGGGCATAAGGAGAAAGCGAGCGGTAGGGTCGAAACACTGCGGCGACTGATACATTTGGATGGTCGTATCCTTCACCCAGGATGCCCACCTGAACCATGCAGTCAAAATCCCCGCCTTCATACGCTTTGAGCCGGGCGTCGCGCTCTTCACGAGTCATTCCCTGGCTGGCCACATACGTCGCCCGGAGTCCAGCGGTGCAATACAGGGCCACCAGTTGTTGGGCATGACGAATGGAGCACGCAGCGGCAATCAATTGGTGAAAAATCTGATCCTGCCGCTTTTCATTTAACAGTGCGATGCTGTGGGCGACAATGGTTTGATTACAAACTTCGGAGAGAGCCACACCTTTGGAAAACCAGAATTCTTCGCGCAGCTTTGCAATTTCATCGAACGAAAACTCACGGGTCAAACCTTCGAGCGTAAAAGTTAACCGCGAAGCGACGGCATCCACGCGGACAACGTTTTTGATGTACTCGTTTTGGATGGCGCGTGAAAGCTGGTATTGATAAATCGAACGGGCACGAATCGGCTGGCTATCGCTGCGAAACGGCGTGGCGGTGAGATACACATTTTTGGCCGCTGGAAAGGACAGCGCAACCTTTTGCCACGATTCAGCCGGAACGTGGTGGGCTTCGTCAACAATGATGAAATCAAAAAATCGCTCGTCAAACACATCGAGCCAGCCGACCAGTTGCTGGATATTGGCCACCACAATGTCGGCTCGCAGGCAATCTTCGAGGCTTGTCCGACCACGTTCGAGCACGGTTACTTTTGGCAGTTCGGATGGGGTCGAAAAGATCTTGCACTTTAAGTAAAAGTTGCCGCGTTCGGAAAAACTTGTGTTTTCCGCCCAGGAAATCGACCGGACCAGGGTATCGCGAACCGTGATATTTGGCGCCACAATCAACACCCGGCCACGGGCAATCCGAAACGGAGCAATACAGATAATGCCGGTTTTCCCGCACCCGGTGGGAATTTCAACCATGGCCGGCAATTTTTGGGCGTGGCTGAAATACCGTCGCAGGGCAAAATAAGCTTCTTCCTGCGGTTCGCGCAGGGTGGCATTTCCAAGGATTTTGGCCGGACTGAAGAAAAAAAAGCTGGCCAGTTCGGCATCCCGGCGGGCTCGCAGGATCGCCACCGCGGATTGGGATTCTGGGAGCGGTATCCCAGATGTTTTTCGAAATTCGTCCATTTTTTTTCTAACTATCTGTAATCAAAAGAGTTCGTCATCACCATTGAGTGTATGGAGATACCCCAGTGTCAGATTGTGAAGCGAAGCCGGAGGACTTCTGATCTGGTTGTTGCGTGCGGCTGACGGTTGGGAAAAGAAATGAATACCAGTGAAGCGAAGAGATCAGAACATCTATTAGATGTGTATCACTTTGAAATGACCACAATATATCTGGTTTTAACCCATTACGGCGTAATCCTGCAAGTAAATTCTGAAGTTCCAGGAACATTTTACAGTGATTTCAGGTATCCGGCGTTGTTTGTAAGTACTTACTTTGTTATCGTAGCCGAAACTCGGTTTCGGAGATCCTCACCACCTATGACAACCTTGCCTTCAAACAACCCGCTCCCAGATCAACCGCTGGTGGCAGCCCCCGGAAAACGCATGTCGGCTGAAAACCGGCGACGTCAAATCGCCCGCGTCGCAATGCGACTCTTTGCGCAAAAAGGGTTTACCGGCACCACCACCAAGGAAATCGCTGGCCAGGCCGGCATCAGCGAAGCCATTATCTTTCGCCACTTTGCCACCAAACAGGAACTCTATGCGGCGATCCTGGATGAAAAATCCATCGAAAACGAAGAAGACGCTTTCTGGCGCCTCATGCGTGATCTTGCCAGTCGTAAAGACGACCGCGCCTTCTTCCAGACCCTCGCCCAGCGCATCATCGAACGCCACCGTCAAGACAACACCTTTATGCGGCTGATGCTGTTTAGTGGGTTGGAAGGTCACGAATTATCCGAGATGTTTTTTGAAACCCACGTTCAGGAAGTCTATTCCTTTTTGTGTGGGTACATCCGGCAGCGAATTGAAGATGGTGATTTTCAGGCTGTTGACCCACTGCTGGCTGCCCGGTCCTTTATGGGAATGGCCATCCACCAATCACTGACCGAACAGTTATTTGAACGCAAAACGGCTGAGCGTCCAGATAGTCGGCACCTCGCCGAAGGGTTTACCAATTTATTTCTCAATGGGATTACGACTCCGTCACCAGCCGTTCAAGCCCGAAGCCGAAAGAAAACTCAGGTTGAACCGAAAGGATAAAACACACCCATGACCCGCATCGTCAAGCTCTCCTCCCTCTTTCTCCTTTTGATAGCGCTCGCGTCAGCGGGGTGTTCGCGAAAAAATACCAATGCCGAAGCCGCACCGGGCAACAACGGCGCCCCAGCCACCCCAGCCGGCCCAGTTGAAATCAGAACCGCCACCGCCATTGAACGACTGATCGAACGCAATATCGAGACCGTCGGCCAGCTTGTTGCGGATGACGAGGTTACCGTCAGTAGCCAGGTTCGCGGCGAAGTCTCTGAAATGAATATTGACCTGGGAAGTTTCGTCAAAGCGGGTCAGGTCATTGCCCGGATTTCACCCCAGGAGTATGAACTCAAACTCAAACAGGCCGAAGCCGCCCTCCAGCAAGCCTGTGCCAAAATTGGACTTACAGCGCCAAACCCAAACTTTGATATCGAACAGGCGCCGGAAGTAAAACAGGCCAAAGCGTCGCTTGATGAAACCAAACTGAAAATGGAACGCACCCGCAAGTTGATTGAATCGGGCGACGTTTCCCAGGACCGCTGGGACACGGTCGAGATCAACCACCGAACGGCACTTGCCCGCTATGACGCGGCCCGCGACAACATTCGCAACCAGTTGGCAACCATTGATCAACGGAGTGCCGAAGTTCAACTGGCTCGAAAGAATTTGAACGATTCGACCATTACCTCACCTATCTCCGGCACTGTCAGCCAAAAACTCACCTCACGCGGTGAATATATCAGCGAAATGGGCGGCAACCGGTCAATTGCAACCATTGTTCGCTCAAATCCGCTCCGGCTCCAGGCTGGAATTCCCGAAGTTGGCGTTTCATTTGTCAAACCCGGTGTCGGCGTGGATTTTACGGTGGATACTTACCCTGGGCGAACTTTCAAAGCCCAGGTTTCGCGAATTAGCCCGGATTTAAATGCTCAATCCCGATTGTTAATGGTTGAAGCCACGGCTGAAAATAATGAAGACATGCTCAAACCGGGTATGTTTGCCAAGGTGTTTGTCAAAACCACCAATAAAATTCCGGTCGTTTTGGTGCCGGTGGCATCCGTGACCTCAATTGCTGGTCTCAACAAAGTCTTTGTTGTCCAGCAAGATAAGGTCGTTGAACGACAGGTAAAACTGGGGTTGCGTGATGGCGATATGATCGAAATTACCGAAGGCGTGAAAAAAGACGAACCGGTTGCCGTTTCAAACCTCAGCCAGCTTTCAAATGGCGTGGCAGTGGCAACGAAATAATACCATGTAGGGTTCAGGGTTCAGGGAAATACAAATTCTTCAATAATTTAGCCTCTCGAAAAAGCGAAGAGGTAAAATAGTGAAAAATGCTCTTTTCTGTTTAATTGGTGGAGGGAAGGCGCATGAAACTGAAAGATAGTATTGTGGTCATGACCGGGGCTTCGAGTGGGATTGGGGCGGCGGCGGCTCGTGAACTGGCTCGACAGGGTGCCGTGGTGGTCCTGGCTGCTCGGCGGGTGGATGATCTGACCCGGCTGGCTGATGAGATTGTACGCGAAGGCGGGCGGGCGCTGGCAATTCCGACTGACATCAGCCGCTATGCTGATATTCAGACGCTCTTTGAAAAAACCCTGGCGGCCTATGGCCGGGTTGATATTTTGATCAATAACGCTGGAATCGGTGGTGGAAAACCTCTGGCGGATATGTCGGATGTCGCGCTCGAAAATACCGTCGCCGTCAACCTGCTGGGCCCCGCACGCTGCGCCCGGGCGGCAATTCCTCAAATGCGACGCCAGGGAACCGGCCTGATCATCAATGTTGGCTCTGTGGCTGGGGAAGTCGCCACGCTGGGAATCTATTCGGCCACCAAGTTTGGATTGCGCGGGTTTAACGATGCCCTCCGGCGCGAACTCTGGCAGGACAACATTGATGTGGTGCTCATTGCTCCCGGTTTTATCCAAACCCCGATGACCAGCGGATTAAAAATCCCCATGCCAGGGCCTGAAGCCGTTGTGAATGCCATTCTCAGTGCCATTCGTCGGCCACGACGAAAAATTGTAGTGCCGTGGGTCTATCGCCTGTTGATGTATTTTGGAAAACTAGCTCCCTGGCTGGTGGACCGAATCATTGGCAGCGACCAGGGCCGCCAAGCCTATACGGAACGTTCTTAGGGTTCGGGGTTCAGGGTTCAGGGTTTGGGGTATCGGGAAAAATGATTTGAAAATGGCAAAAAATCACCTGATACCATTTTCAGAGGAGATAAGTTTTCCCCGAACCCCGAACCCCGAACCCCGAACTCTGAACCCCGAACCCCGAACCCTTAGCCATGAATCTCAATTGAACGAAAGCATTCGAGTTCTATGCAAAAACTTGCTGAAATTTGTATTCGTCGTCCGGTCTTTGCAACCATGCTGGTCACGTCATTATTTGTGATTGGGGCCTTTGCCTACTTTCGGCTCGGTGTGGATTTATTCCCCAAAGTTGATTTGCCGACGGTGACCATTACCACCCGGCTTGATGGGGCTTCACCTGAAGAAGTTGAATCCCAAATCAGCAAGAAAGTCGAAGAAGCCGTCAACACCATCAGCGGTATTGATGAATTGCGGTCAGTTTCAGCCGAAGGGGTATCTCAGGTGTTTGTCACGTTTGCGCTGGAACGCGACGTGGATGAAGCCGCTCAGGATGTCCGTGACCGGGTCGGGCGAATCGTCGGCGACCTGCCGACTGATGTGGACCCGCCCGTGATTGAAAAACTCGATCCTGACGCACAGCCCGTGTTATCGCTGGCGATTTCGGCCAATCGGAGTCCACGTGAAATCACCGACACGGCTGACAAAATGATTAAGCAAAACCTGGAATCATTGAGTGGTGTCGGACAGGTCATTTTCATTGGCGACCGCAAGCGTGAAATCCAGGTGGTGCTCGATGCGCAGAAAGTGGCTTCGTACAACCTGAGTATAGACGCCATTAAACAGGCGCTTGGGGCCCAAAATGTTGAAATTCCAGGTGGCCGGATTGACCAGGGCCAGCACGAAGTCATTCTCAGAACACTTGGTCGAATCACCCAGGTCAGCGATTTTAACAACATTATTCTGGGTTCCCGTGATGGGCTTCCGATCTATGTCAAAGATGTCGGGTATGTTGAAGATGGCATCGAAGAACCCCGCTCCCTGGCCCGACTCGATGGCCAGCAAGCCGTGGTGCTGCTGATTCGAAAACAATCCGGCACCAACACCGTGGCCGTGGTCGAACACATCAAGGAACGACTGGCCACCATTCAGGCCATTTTGCCGCCGGACTATCGCATTCAAATCGCCCAGGACCAGTCTATTTTCATCACCGAAGCTTTTCATTCAGTTCAAGAGCACCTTGTTCTGGGCGGAATTTTAGCAGCAATTGTGGTTCTGGTCTTTTTGGGCAACTGGCGCTCAACCATCATTTCGGCGATTGCCATTCCAGTTTCGATCATTTCCACATTTGCCTTGATGTATGCCATGGGCTTTACGCTCAACCGGATGACGATGCTCGCGTTGACGCTTTCGGTCGGAATTGTGATTGATGACGCGGTGGTGGTGCTGGAAAACATCTTCCGGTTTGTGGAAGAAAAAAATATGTCTCCGATGGAGGCCGCGAAAGAAGCGACCGCTGACATCGGCCTGGCGGTTCTGGCGACCACGCTGTCACTGGTGATCATCTTTTTGCCGGTCGCTTTTATGGGCGGTATCGTGGGCCGCTTTATGTCCTCCTTTGGGTTTACTTCAGCCTTTGCCATTCTGGTCTCAATGCTGGTCAGCTTTACCCTGACCCCGATGCTGTGTTCGCGATTTCTGAAAGCTGAACACAAACACGAGGGCGAACCAGCCAAATCACGCAGCGGCGGTTTATATGGCATGATTGACCGCAGCTATACCTCAATGCTGAAATTTTCACTCAAGCACCCGATCCTGGTGATTGTGGTGTCGGTGGTGGTGGTGGTCTCAGTGGTGCCGGTGTTTCAGATCATTGGGAAGGATTTCTTGCCGCAGGATGACCAGAGCCGCTTTGAAGTCCTGGTCAAGCTCCCGGAAGGAAACTCGCTGGTGTCGGCCCAGGAACGCATCACCCAGATTGAAGAGGAAATCAAAAAGATTCCGCACGTCATCCACGTGCTTTCCACAATTGGGGGTGATGAGCAGCGGCGGGTTACCCGGGCAACGCTTTCGGTTGAACTCAAACCGATTTCCGAACGCAAGGAATCGCAGCCGAAATTGATGGACCTTGCCCGCAAAACCCTGGCGAAGTTTTCCGACATCGGGATTCAAATCCAGAATCCGGCGGCGATTACCGGTGGGGGACAAACCAATGCCGATGTGCAATATGTCATTCGGGGACCTGAAATTGAAACCCTGACCGCCGCCTCGGCCAACCTGATGGGCTATATGCGTAACATCAAGGGTGTGGTGGACGTTGATTCCAACCTTGAAGTTGGCAAACCCGAAATGCGGGCCATTATCAATCGTCCAAAGGCTTCGGATTTAGGCGTCAACGTGGCTTCGATTGCTTCAGCCTTGCGCACCATGGTGGCGGGCGAAGTGGTTTCAAGCTATCGCGAAGGCGATGACCGGTATGACATCCGACTTCGGGTCGAGCCGGCGGATCGGGATAGTTCAGTTGCTTTGCTGAGAACCTACGTTCCGTCGTCAAAACTGGGGAATGTTCCCCTGAGCAACGTGGTCGCGATGCTGGACGGGACGGGACCAGCGCAAATCAATCGTTATAACCGGCAGCGGCAGGTCACGGTCACGGCAAACCTTCAACTGGGCCAGTCCCAATCGGTGGTGCTGACCGAAATCGAAAAGAAAATCAAAGAACTCAACCTCGGGCCTCAATACACGGCGGCGCCACAAGGCCGAAGCCGTGAACTGGGACGTGCCGCGCAAAATTTCGCGCTGGCGTTCATTTTGTCCTTTGTTTTTATGTACATGATTTTGGCGGCGCAGTTTGAAAGCTTTCTGCACCCGGTGACCATCCTGCTCAGTCTGCCCATGGCAATTCCCTTTGCCTTGCTTTCGCTCGTGCCATTTGGCCAGACGCTCAACATTTTTTCAGCGCTGGGAATTTTGATGTTGTTCGGGGTGGTGAAGAAAAACTCGATTCTCCAAATTGACCATATCAACACGTTGCGGGCTGAGGGGATGCCACGCTTTGAAGCCATCGTTGCTGGTTGTCAAGATCGGTTGCGCCCAATTTTGATGACCACTCTGGCGCTGGTGGCCGGGTTAATTCCAATGGCAGTTGGCCAGGGGGCCGGGTCAGGTGCGCTGCGCTCCGTGGCCATCATTGTCATTGGCGGCCAGTCGTTATGTTTGCTCTTGACGTTGCTCGCGACACCGGTGCTCTATGCCACCTTTGACACGCTGGTTCAGGTCTTTTCCTGGACCAACCTGGTGACTCAATTCGAAGGAATGAGTGACAGGGTGCGCGGAATGTTTGACAAAAAGCTGGTTCATACAGATGATTAAAACAATCGTTTTAATCGTTCGTTTAACTATTGTATCGCGGTTTGAATCGAGGGCCTGAATCAATAAACTACGCAATCACGCGTTCAGGCCCTGAGTAAAAGGAGTCATTTGGCATGTCTCACCCATCATCTTCCCGCCGGGCATTACGGACAGCAACTGCTGTTTTTGGTCTTGGGATATCACTTTTGGTTCCACACTCCCCGTTGATGGCGCAGGATCTGGCCGCCCATCAACCAGGAACAGGCATTGTGGTTCAGTCACCAGCGCCCGCATCAGATCCTTCGCCGCAATCCCAATCAAGCGACGCCGCCGAACTCGCACGCAAACAGGCTGAAAATGAACCGCGTATCGGCGTGACCCCAGGTCGTTCAATGGGGTTGAGTTTGCAAAACGCGATTTTGATGGCGCTGGCCAAAAATCCGGACATTGAAATCCAGCGGGTGGCGGTGCAGCAGGCGAATTATGATTTCGCCCGGTCGCGTGGCGCCTATGATTTGTTTCTTTCGTCGTCATTTTTTTATGAGACCAAAGCCGTGCCGACCGCATCGTTAATCGGAGGTGCTGGTGATTCGGGCGCGGTCACAACCGACACCTTTAACCAGACGCTCAATTTTAAACAGTTATTTAAATCAGGTGGGACGCTCTCGGTTGATTTCAATAATGGTCGTACCTCGACAGACAACGCGTTTACAGCGTTAAATCCCACGTACAATTCACAACTGAGTGCCACATTCACTCAGCCGCTTCTAAAAAACTTCAAACTCGACAGTGCGCAGCGCCAAACGTTGCTGACCAAAAAACGGCTCGATATTTCTGATTCCCAGTTTCGGCAGCGTGTGATTGATATCATTGCCAATGTTCAGCGTGCCTACTGGGATCTGGTCTTTGCCAAACGGGATGTCGAAATCAAGGAAGAAGCCGTTAATCTGGCTCGCACCCAACTTGAACAAAACAAACGTTTTGTAGATGCTGGTACATTGGCGCCGGTTGAAATTGTTTCGGTTGAAGCCCAGTTGGAACAGCGCCAGGAAGATGTTCTGATTTCGCTCGAACAGCTTACCCGGGCTGAAAATGCTCTCAAAAAGCTGATTTTGGAAAATCGAACTGACCCAATGTGGAATGAAGCGGTGTCTCCAACCGAGAAAATTCAACTGGAGCCGATCAGTTTTACCGTCACCGACGCAGTTGAAACCGCGCTCAAGAACCGACCCGAAATGGAACAGTTCCGGTTTCAGGGCGAGTTAAACAAAATCGAAACCGACTACTTTAAAAACCAGCTCAAACCACAGGTTGACCTGATCGCCAGTTATTCCCTGGCCGGGTTGGCTGGCACCGTGCTTCCACCGCGGAATCCGTTTAGCGGGGGGTTCAACGCGGCGATTCTGGAACGGGTGAATTTGTTATCTTCGCAGCTTGGGGTTACCCCGGTGGTGATTCCACCATCAGGTCAAATTCCAGACTTTTTCTCCGGCGGATTGGGACAAAGCCTTGGAAACCTGTTTTCACGCAATTTCCGGGATGTGCGGGTTGGGGTTCAGTTTACCTTTCCGTGGCAAAATCGCGCCGCCAAAGCCGATTTGGGACGCTCACAGGCCCAAACCCGGCTCACCGAAGTTCAGCAAATCAAACAGGAATCCCAAATCGAATCAGAAGTTCGAGATGCGCTGCAGTCGGTTCAAACCGCTTCCAAGCGGGTCCAGGCGGCCCGGGCATCGCTCAAAGCCTCGGAATCCCAACTCGCCAGCGAAAAACGTCGTTTCGAAGTCGGTGAATCAACGACTTTTCTGGTGCTTGACCGTCAAAAAGCGCTTTCCGAAGCCCGTGGTCGCGAATTACGTGCCATGACCGACTACAACAAAGCTGTGGCCGAATTACAGCGGGTGATGTCTATCACGCTCTCAGCTAACCGGTTACAGGTGAGTCCAGCTCAGGAAATCCAACCTTCTACCGCTGATACTGGCGGCCAGACATCTGACAAACCATAAGGTTATCGGGTTGAAGACATCGGGCTGAAGAATTCGGGCTGAAGAATTTGGGGACTTCCCCCATTTTCTTCAGCCCCTTTGTTTTCTGCCATCATTCTTCCAATCAGTTCACCTATCACGATCTTCAACTATTTTTTACTCCAAAAATCAAGATTTTGAGTTGAAATTTAAAGCCAGCCTCAGTAGGGTGTCACAACGTTACGCGTTGCAGCACGGTGAACGTCTTTCTTTGCAAGCTTAAACAAGCTTTTTGGCCAACGGTGATTGTCACCGTGGAATTGTCGCGTAGCGCTCCCTAAACATGAGCAAGATCAAGAATCCGGTTGAAAAGAAGCATCTTTCCCTGGTCAGAGACCGCTATGTGTTGGCTGAATATCCGCATGCCTTCCGTCGCCAATGGCCACAGAAGAAGAAAATTGCCACCCGCAAAGTGCGGCATGCCTTAAACCAGCTAACCCATCAAACCATTGCCGGTGATGATCTTGAAGCCGGTGAAGCCAGATTTGACAAAGGCTTTTTCAACCGCCGCCAAAAGTTGACCAAATGGGGAACGCTTCCTCTTGGAGAGCAAATCAAGCGGACTTCAGACTTTCGCCTGGTCAGGTTCGCCTGGAACTACTTCAAAGAACCCTATGATTCACTCAAACATCGGGAAGGGTTTAAACGGGTCATTGAAACCCTGGTTCATGGAAAAACGGAGGTCTCAGCCAAACAGGCAACCTGGGTCAGATATTGGCTGATTGCAGAACAGGTTGAAGCGAACCGAATTATCCATCCTAAATACTTTTCCTGGCGTTTGGGGAGAGCCAACTGGCTGGCGGCTTTTTTTGCCGATGAACCAGCCTATCGCACGTTGCTCCAGGACTGGGTTGAGAGTTTTGACCTGGAGGTGATGGGTTAGATTTTGAAAAGGGTAAATTTATGAACCGCAAATTGACCACCTGGCGAAAGAACCGAAAACTCGGAGATGTGGCTGGTGGTCGAAAATGGCCAAAAATCGAAGACTGGATTATCAACCGGGAACATCCACTTCGGCCTCCTGTGGCTGGTGACAACCTGCCGCTGTTGATTGAAGAAAACCCATCGCGCGATTTCTTTTTTCCGGTTACCGCTCAGGAAATGCTGGCATGCCTCAAAAAATTCCCGAAATCAGACACCCACGGAATCACTCACCTTTGGTTCAAACGCCTTAAAAAGAAGGCACTTCTCAACTTTCGACGTCCGCTGGCTGAGTACATTGCTGGAAGCGGCGTGTATGTAATTGTTCTTTATCCCTGGCCAAAAGACATGCTGTTGCGATTTGGACCGCACCGTCCCAGCACGAAAATCCTGCGAAGTTATGCTCGTTGGACAACTGAGTTGATTCACCAGGACGGCGGCTGGTTTTTGCGATGGGACAGCGAACCACTCCGCGATTTTTATCTGAATGGTTTACTGGGGCACGAAATTGGTCACCACCAGGACCCAAAGCTGTTGAGTAAAGCCAATGCCCGACACCGTGAAGAAACCGCCGAACAGTATGCCTTGCAATGGATTGCCCTAACTTCAAAATGGTAAACCCAATGAATAACATTCAAAACCTTTTCACTCTTATTCGAGACTACCAGAATGCAGTTCGAACAGCCGTCACACTCCTTGAAGCGTCAGGTATTGCCAGACCAACAAGCTCCACTGCCTGGGTTGGAGTTGACATTCCCGAAATTGGGGAACTGTCAGGGGGCGTGCCATATTTTAAGCACGGGTTTGGCTGTGCGGTTTATTTGCCATCTGGGAAAGTGGACTTCGATTTTGGCGACGAAGGGCAAATTGACGGTTTCACCTGTAATCGGCTTCTGGGATTTGTAAATGGACAGGTGGCAAGATACGGATTGGCGTCAGTTCAAGCCTTTGAAGCCACGTTTCAAGCTGCGGTGCAAACAGGCGACATCGTGCCTTCGGGGTACATTTTGTGCTATCTGAGAAATGATTTCGTTTGAGAATCTCTTTTAGGTCAAGAGCGGTTCTCGCCCGGATGGGCGGTGGAAAGTAGCCGGAGGGAAGCCTGCTTTGAGGCGCACCCTCCGGAATCCAAGAACAGACAATTTCGCGCCCGGATGGGCGCTGGACTAAAACCTCTGCGTCAATCTTGAACCTGAATCAAACATATCGTCCAGCGCCCATCCGGGCGCAAGACGAGACTGAACAGATCCGGTGGTAGCGCTCAAAGCAGCGCGACCACCGGCTACTCTCCAGCGCCCATCCGGGCGGGGATAGTCAGGCCCACAAGATTGTTCCATGATAGAAATTTGAGGGAAAAATGCTTGAACTCGACAACCCACGGTGGAACGAATTAGACAATGCCTATGACACCTTTTACTCCACTCAAGATTTCCTTCGGCGGTTATGGGCGGAGGCGCCAAATATTTCATCGGGTGAGTGGGCTGATTTCCTTGGTTCACTGTGCGCTGGAGGGCAGGTTCCCTCGGCTTCATTTGCTGCGATTCCACACGTGATCGAGGTTGCCAAACTTCGAAAACCCCAGGAACGGCCCATGTTTATGCTGGCGGTTTGTCTGGTTGAAGGCAATCGCCAGCGAAACAATGCACCAATTCCGCACGATCTGGAAGAAGCGTACCGGCAAGCAATTGAAGCAACCCCGCCGCTCCTGCTTGAGTGTCTGGCGCTTGATTGGGAATCGGAAAACCTCAGAATTTTGATGGCGACGCTGGCGGCCATTCAAGGGAAATTTGATGTTGTAGAGTTGTTAATACCTGAATAAGCAGATTGAAAGGCAATCAATCCAATGGGTTGGGTTACAGACGCACTCAAAGAACTCAAAGCTGGAAACACGGTTCAAATCCGTCCACAAGGTGGTTCCATGCGAGGCCGAATTGAAAGCGGTCAGCTCGTCACGCTCGAACCAGTTACAGGAACAGAAGTTGCGGTCGGTGATGTGGTTTTGGTTCGCTGGAAAGAAAACTACCTGCTGCATCTGGTCAAAGCCATTCAGGAAGAGCAAATCCTGATTGGAAACAACCTTGGAAAAGAAAACGGGTGGGTATCCGTCAACGACATTGTGGCCAGGGTCGTTGAATCAGACCTTCGAACAAACCATTCAGAATCTGAATGAAAGTCAATCTGGATAAGTATGAATATCAGGTGGAATGAAATTCTATCAAACAAAGTCTTTTGGTCGGGCTACTATGCTCAATCAGAAGATACTCTTGAATTCCCATTGATGTGGCTTCAGCACTTCGGGTTAAATCAATAATCAAACTTTGACCAGGAAGAATTAAATACAGCTAACCTCCCGGTTGATATTTTGCTCACCCAATATTCTCAAAATCAGTGGGAAGCCACATTTGATCAAGTTTATTTTCCTTTGCTACTCGAAAAATATTCACCGGTTACAGTTGCAGATGATCTTGCATTTGCACAACTCATGTTCCTAAAGGAACGGAAAGCAACGGGTATCTTTAGGGAAAATGAAATTGAGCAATATTCCCAGATACTTCCCCTGTTCTCAGAAAAGCTTGTTTGGTTTGAAGATACCCAGTACGGGTGGGTAAACAAGGGTGGGTATTCACTCCGAAGTTATCATCCTGGAAACCTCAAAGTATTGAAGGCACTCCAGGATTTTTTTCGATCATTTTAGATATCCATTGGGGGAGCCTCCAGGACAGTCAGGCTATTTTCCTATGAACTACTACAAATACACCGACGAAGAAAGTCTCATTGGCCAGGGCACGCGCTATGTTGAAGTCAGCAACCGGCGGGCGATGCGTGAAGTTACAGTGAACGGAGATCTGTTTTTAGGCTCCAACATTTGTTACCCGCGTTGGGGCTTGATCCTCGCGGAGGGTGCCATTGACTATGATGGGATTGAGGAAATAACCGCGATTTCACCAGAAGAATTTGATGCCGTGTGGGCCAAACACCTGATGCACAATGCAGGTCGCTGGGCGGTTATAAAACGGGCCTACCCAATTGATACCCAGGTCCAGGGATCGATTGCTGCGTTCTTCCCGCAAGGAGTGATTGTTGACCTTGGTGATAGCAGTACACTCGGGGTGGCAAATTACGCTGCCTGCAAAGCCTCCACCAACCCCAAGGGGATTTGGGCCAAACAGCAGATGAGTGCTGTTGTCCAGGGCTATGATGAACTCAATCACTGGCTGGTACTCGACAAACCTCAGGTCCACAATGACCAGCGTTGAGGTTGATTGAGCCAAAATCAAAGGACTTACAAGACTGAAAGGACTTAAAGAACAAAGATCGAAGGACCAAAACCTGAAGATCATCCAAATTCTTCATTCTCAATTCTTCATTCTTCATTCTTCATGGCTTCCCTTTCGGCGGTGCCGGGCGGGTCAGTCGGTGCGGGTCGGAAATGAGCCACGGTTGGCAGCATATCAATGGACGGTTCGCCAATGGTCGGGTTGGAATGAAACATGCTTTTTGCCGCCGGGGTCAGGTCAGTTCCAGGAGTGGCAGGTTCACCGGTGTCAGGAAGTTGGATGGCATGGGTTTCCATCACAGACAGCACGGCTGGATTGAGCACACTCGTTCCAGAATTAACCTGCCCAATGTACTGCGCCACGACTTTGGAATAGGCTTCAGCAAACTCATGGGCCGTTGGACGGTCATCTGGTTTCCGGCTGATGGCACGCATTACAACCTGTTCGATCTCAGGCAGAACATTTGGAAGTTGCTCGTGTAATGGAATCGGGTCTTTCTGCAGCCGACTGACCAGAAATTCAGCAAAATTGGAGATATCACCGTGAAAGGGCGATTTTCCGCTCAACATTTCATAGAGCATCACGCCCGCACTAAATACATCTGACCGGCCATCATACTTTTCGGCTTTGATCCGTTCGGGTGCCGTGTAGGCCGGAGTTCCGACAACAGAACCCGTGACCGTTAAATGTGGAAGATCCCCTTTGGTCTCGTCTGCCAGCAGCTTGGCAATCCCAAAATCCAGAACTTTGACCACTTCTCCGCCCGGCGTCTGATGGAGAAACACATTGTCCGGCTTGATGTCACGATGGACCATTCCCAATTCATGCACGTGGACCAGCACGTCACACACTGGAATGATGATGTCACGACACCGAATCGGCGACAATTTTCCGGCTTCTTGCAGCGCCTGACGAAGCGAAACCCCGTGCAGCAACTCCATAATCAGGTACAGGATACCGTCACTTGAAATGCCTGAATCCAGGATCTGGATGGCGTTGGGGTGGTTGAGCCGGGTAGCTGAAATCCCTTCGCGTCGAAACCGCTCAATGGCTTTGGCGGAATCATTTCCTGGGTAGGGCTTGAAAATTTTGACCGCAATTGGACGATTGAGTTGGAGGTGGGTTCCGCGAAAAACCACACCAAAGCCTCCGGCGCCAATTTTTTCTTCAAGTCGGTATTTTCGATCCAGTATTTTGCCTGGCAGCACCTGGGCAAAAGCCGAGAAAATCCGGTCGGCCTGCACATGAGCGGCCTCAAGTTCCTGATTCTTCTTGCGAATTGTCCGCAGCGAATCCGCCAGTTTGAGCACCGTCCCAACACGTGCTTCAAGTTCAATCGGATCAACGGGTTTGCGAATGTAGTCAACGGCACCGACTTCCAACGCCGTCTTGAGGTTGACTGACGAAGTCATCACCCCGGTACACATAATCACCGGAATATCCATCGTTTTGGAGCTGGCCTTTAACCGACGAATGAACTCAATTCCATCCATTTCCGGCATTTCCCAATCCGTGATAATGACATCAGGCACTCTGGATTGGGCAATTTTGAGCGCCAGATTCCCATTTAGTGCCTGATACACTTCAAAATGGGCGTGGTAATGTTCAAACAAATCCACCAGGATGGTGAGGTTTTGCGGATCGTCATCCACAATGAGTACTTTGGGGCGGTTCATGAACCGTTCCTCCGGAAGTCGGGCTGAAAACTTGGGACTTGGGGCTGAAGTCCCCATGCACGGCAAGCGAAGGACCCGTCCCTTTTTGACGTCGCCCTTGCGGGACCGTGGGCTTCGCACCACGGCTATTACACGACGACCCTACGGGCCTAAAATCCTTCGCTTGATGCATATATGGGTCTGGGGCTGAAGACCCTGGGCGTGAAAAACATTTCAATCTTGTTGTTTTTAAACTCTAAGCCCTGGCGCCAATGTCTTCAACCCTCAGCCCGTTTTCTTCAGCCCGAAGTTTTCAACCCGACGTTTTCAGCCCTCAGCCCTGAGCCCCCAGCCCTCTGGTTTTTTCAGCCCCAAGCCCTCAGCCCCAAGCCCTGGTTTTTTCAGCCCTCAGCCCCATTCTGATTCGGACTCCCACCAACGCAATGTCATCCCGCTGAGGAGTTTGTCCCTGATGGGCAGCAATGGCGGCAATGATGCGAGAGTGTTGTTCAGCCAGCGGCAATTGACAGTTGGCCTGCAGCAATTCCCTGACCCGCCGAGTTCCAAATTTCGATTCGACGTCTCCGGGCTGGTCGGCCAGACCATCGGTACACAAATAAAAAGTCATTTCATCCAGAATCTCAATTCGATGCTCGGTAAAATGGCGAACGGCTTCTTTTTGGCGGCCTCCGATTGGTTTCCGGTCACCCTGGATTTCCTGAAAAACCCCTTTGTGATCAGCCAGATAGAGTGGACGCTTGGCACCGGCGAAGGTCACCAGATTGCGGCTGGCTTCGATACGAATGATGCCGATGTCCATGCCATCCTGTGAACTGGCTTCGCCTTCGTCCTGCCGGAGCGCCCGCCGGATGCCCACGTGCAGGTGTTCGAGGATCAACCCCGGCGTGTGAACTTGTTTTTCAATCACGATTTGATTGAGCAGGCTGGTGCCAATCATGGACATCAACGCCCCCGGCACACCATGCCCGGTACAATCGGCCACGGCCAGCAGCAAGGCGCCGTCAACTTCCTGAAACCAATAGAAATCACCCGACACAATATCGCGTGGACGAAACAGGATGAAATATTCCCCCAATGACTGCACCACGGGCTCATCGGCTGACAGAATCGCCTGTTGAATGCGCTCGGCGTAGCGGATGCTATCCAAAATCTGGGTATTTTTTTCTTTGATCTCAGCTTCTGACCGCTGGAGTTGCTCAACTGTAATCGTCAATTCAGCCGTGCGCTCTTTGACTTTTGATTCCAGGCTGGCATAGAGCAAGGCGTTTTCAATTGACATGGCCGATTGCGCGGTCAACAGGTTCATCAATTCAACCCGCTGTGAAGTAAAAGCACCCCGAACCGATTTGTTTTCAAGGTATAAAATGGCGGTCAGTTTGCCTTGATTTTGCACCGGAAGGCAGAGCATCGAAGCCGGTTGCTCGTGTTCAATATAGGGATCCTTGGCAAAACGCCGGTCATCACTGATATTGTCGCACAAAACCAGTTCCTGGGTTCGGGCCACAAAATTGATCACGGTTTGAGGCAACGTCGTCGAGGCCGTCACCGGCTGGGATTGCAACACCTGAATATGATCCAAATCGCCTTCACATTGGGCTTCAATGAAAAACTGGCCATCTTTAGGCAACAACAAGGCGGCTCGTTGCGCACCGGCATTCCCGATTACCAGTCGGAGGATTTTGGTCAACAGCCGTTCGAGTACAATTTCACTCGAAATCACCTGTGAGGCCCGAATGACGGTATTCATGTCAATGGCCCCGGTTGAAGTACTGTCGGTTCGTGTCGAAGTGGTCACCACCGGCGATTGGAATTTCCCCGTGGCGGGGCCGCGAAACTCGGCAGGTCGGATCAGCAACTCCGGGTGGTCGGCTTCAAACCGCTGCAAGACGCCCGTGGCGCCCCATCGAGTGTAGCCATAGCGGGCTTCCTCCAGGTACATGCGGGCAATTTTGGTTCGCCCAAGGCTGGCATAAAACCTGGCGGTGAGTTCGTTGGCCAGGGCTTCTTCCTGAATGTAGCCGTGTCGTTTGGCGAGTTCGAGAGCGGTGTCATAGGCCGCCATCGCCTCCGGAATTTTCCCTTCAAGCCCCAGTCGCTCAGCTTCGACCAGATGGAATTTGTGGGCAACATTTCCAGGGCATTTTCGCGCCCACAGACCAAGTTTGAGCTGGGTTGCCTCAACCTGTGCCAGCAATGCCGCTCGCTGCTCGCTGTCGGTTTTGGCAATCGCCAACCGGGCCAGGGCATCATAAAAATGATACATGGGGATTGAGCCGGTGGAGTTCAATCCAGGAAGGTAGCGTCTGGTCAAATCGGCCTGCTCAATTGCTGCCTGATAGCGCTCAAAATAAATACATAACTCAAGCTGATACAAATGGATCACACCCAGGAGCGCCGTATCTTTCTGGACTGCCGGGTTGGCCAGCAATTGGGTTGCGTTACAAGCATCCCCGATCAAAAGTGCCGGGTCACTGGCCTTGCCCAGCAGATTTGACACGACCTGTTTCAAAATACTGATAGCAACTCCGGGTCGGGCCTGCTTCATGCGCTTGAGGAGATCGCCATACTTCACCAGGTTCTGGTACTGCAGGTTCAATTCAGTCCCGAGGTTGATTTCGCAGAGTGAAATCATCAACAGAAGCGACGTGGCATATTCAAAATCACCCTGTTCCAGACCGCTTTTGTAGATTTCAATCAGCGGCGCCATACAGTCTTTCAGGTGGTCTTTCCAGTAACTCACCATGGCGTAGTGGATCAGCGAAACCCGAATCCGGAGGTGTTCAGCGCCAAATTTTTCAATCAACTCTAACGCCAGCGTGCTGAATTCATAGCCCGCGTCAATGTTTTGAAGCCAGCCGCTCAGAAACAGTCCGTACGAAGCATAGGCTGAAACGGCAAGCGGCGTATTCCCGTGCAGCAGCGAGAGCTTGACCCGGTGCGCGACAATCAATGGAAATGTTTGCGGATAGGCGGCATAGGCGGCCACTCCGATCCGGGCCAGCATCTGTTGAGCCGCCAGTGCTGGCGGGTCGGTCATCACCGGCAGGTCAACCAGACTTTCAATCGGCCTTCCGTTGAGGAGCCGATTGAGTTCATGGAGGGCCCGGCCAATGTCTTCCTGGGTTGGTTGGAGCGGAAATTCAATCTCCAGCTTTTTGAGAAATTCGAGCGCAATGTCCACCGAATCCTTGAGCTGGTTTTGTGCAAACAGCGCCTGACTTCGGACGTCGTACACCTTCAATGTATCAAGGATTTCCCTGGCCTCGGTCATCACCACGGCGGCCAGCGTCTGCATTTGCTCATACTGGCCGCACAGGAAGGCCGCTTCGCAGGCATCGTTATACAACCTGAGTGTAAACTGATACTGATTGTGCCAGACGTCGGCGGGTAACAATTCAATGGCCGTTGAGAAATAATTGAGTGCTGGTTGAAAGGCGGCGGATTCGCGTGCCCGACAGCCCGCCCGGTGGTTGAGTTCAGCCAGTTCAAACCGTTCGTGGTCAGTGGTCAACAATCCGGGGCCCGAATTGAGGTGATTGACGATTTCAAACAGGAGGTCTTCGAGCTGGTCCGCCGAGATTCCACTCAAGAGCCGCTGGCCCACCGTAAAGTGAATTTTTTCCAGGCTGGCCACCGGAATTAACGAATAGACCGCCTGCTGCACCCGGTCATGCGCAAATTTACACTCGATGGTTTCACGGGTGCGGTCACCCAAAATGCCATATTCAATCACCTGGTACCCATCACCCAGGGGCAAGATCAACCCCTCTCTGACCGCTTCCCGCAAATCAGTGATGATTTCGCGCTCGGTTTTGCCGGTTGCCAGCGATAACTTCAACAAATCAAACTGGTTCCCAAGGCAAGCCGCGATCCTGAGCACGTCAATCGTGGCGGGACTCAGCCGCTGGATGTTGGCGGTGATGAGTTCAACGACGTTGTCGGTAATCTCCGCTGCTCGAATCTGGTCAATATCCCAGATCCATTCAGCGGGTTCAGGATCAAACCAGATTAACTCGTCCTGGTTGAGGTGTTTTAAAAATTCGCTGGTGAAAAACGGGTTGCCGGCGGCTTTTCCAAATACCAGTTCTGCCAATGGCGCAACGGCGGCTGGTGGCTGGTTGAGGGTATCGGCCACCAGGGCGGTCACTTCCTGGAGTCCAAGGGGCACCAGCTTGATGTCTGAAATGGAAGCTCCATTTTTCTGGGCTTCGTGAATCATCAACTGCAGCGGATGCCCTGGGTCAACTTCATTATCACGATAGGCCCCGAGCACCAGCAGGTGGTGGATATCAACCGTTGAAATCAGCGTGCCAATCAATTTCAACGAATCCGGATCAGCCCATTGCAGATCATCCAAAAACAGCACCAGTGGATGATCCGCCTGGGCAAATACGCGAATGAAATTTTGAAACATCAAATTGAACCGGTTTCGGGTCTCGGTCGGTCCCAGTGACACAACGGGAGGCTGCGGTCCAATGATGAGTTCAACTTCGGGAATCACAGACGTGATCAATTCACCGTTGATGCCGAGGGCTTCGGTTAGTTCCTGACGCCATTGGGCAATCTGGGACTCCGATTCCGTCAAAATTTGTCGAATCAGCGATTGAAACGCCTGAATGACCGAGGCATAAGGGACATTGCGTTGAAACTGGTTAAATTTCCCGCTGATGAAATAGCCGCGTTCCTCGGTAATAGGCTTAAAAAGTTCCTGCACCAGAGCTGATTTCCCAATTCCAGAATAGCCGGAAATGAGTCCAAGTTCTGACGTTCCGTCACTCACACGCCGAAACAGGCTCAGCAATTCAGCCGTCTCGGTTTCGCGTCCATACAATTTTTGGGGAATCTGAAACCGGTTGAGGATTTCGTGCCGCCCGAGCACAAACGGTGAGATCCGTCCGGTGTGCTCAAGCTGGCTCAGTGATTCGCGAAGGTCAAAGGCAACGCCTTCAGCACTTTGATACCGGTCTTCCGCCGCCTTGGCCATCAATTTCAGAATGATGTCAGAGACAATCTCCGGGATTTCAGGGTTCATCTGACCCGGAGGAATCGGGTCAACCGCCAGATGACAATGCACCAGTTCCAGCAAATCACGGGACTGAAACGGGAGCTGGCCGGTAAAGAGTTCATACAACACCACGCCAAGCGAATATAAATCGGTGCGGTAATCAAGCCCCCGGTTCATACGTCCGGTTTGTTCCGGCGAAATGTAGGCCAGCGTCCCTTCAAGCACATTCACGCTTTGAAATGCAGATTTTTCCAGGGCGAAATGGGTCGCGCTACCAAAATCAATCAACTTGAGAATGTCTTTGGTTGGGTTGAAAACAATGTTGCCCGGTGTGATGTCTTTGTGAATCACATTGGCCTGATGGATCCGGCTCAAAATCCGGCTGACGCGAATTGCCAGCCGGAGTCCATCCGCCAGCGGGCAGGGCTGGTGGTGATACAACTGGTGCAGCGAACGTCCCCCGAAATCTTCGAGCAAAATCACCATTCGGTTTTCAAACTGCTCGATGCCAAAGACTTCAACCACACCCTCTCCAGCCAGGTTTCGAAGTAACTCGAATTCGCCTTGAAACCGGGCGAGTTGGGCGGTGGTCGGATATTCGTCCTTGATCATTTTGCCGATGATGGGCAGGCCGTCCTGGGCACGAGTTCCTCGAAAGACAATCGAATTCTCAGTCTCGTGCAGTACCGAGTTGAGTGTGTAAGCACTGAGCGAAATCATGGATTTGGTTGTTACGGCAGATGGGATTTTCGGATGGAAAAGCAGAACCGCTCAATTATGAATGATGAATTCTGAAAAGACCAACTGAATTGGGCTGAAGACTGAGGGCTGAGGGCTGAGGGCTGAAGACTCGCAAGCTCGGGGCAATCAAAGGGATGAGGGATGAAGGATGAGGGATGAAATAAAACCAATTCTTTAGCCCAATGTCTTCAGCTCCAAGCTTTCAGTCTTTCACAGGTAGATTATTGATTACGTCCCAGTGGGATGAGAATGTGGTGAATTGGATTGAGCATCCTGAAAGGCTGCCGTTCGGATAGCCGGTCGGTTGCGAGGTTTTGGGAGCTACCACCGGGAAAAACATTCATTTCCCTCACCCTCCGCGCTGCTTGCCCGCACCCTGCGGGGCACGGGCAAGCAGCGCGGAGGAACAAGAGGGTGGCCATGGTGACCGGTGGTAGGCCCAAAGCGGCCAACCGACCGGCTATCCGAACGGCAGCGCTTCGCGGTGCAAAACCAAATTAAACCCTGAAAAGGCGTGGGCTCAAAAAACAACGGGCTGAAGAAAACAGGATTAACCCGTTGTCTTCAGCCCCGAGCTTGCGAGTCTTCAGCCCTCAGCCCTCAGTCTTCAGCCCCGAGCTTATTTCTTCTCCGGCTTGGGCTTATAGATGCCGTCAAAGGCTTTGGTCCAGGTCTTGCCGCCATCTGATGACTGGTTCCAAACCTGGTTGATGGTGCCGTCCGGGAGCTTTTTCCAGGTAATCTGATTTAACAGCCGGGTTGTTTGTCCAGGTTGTGGTTTGGCTTCACCACGCAAATCCATTACTCCGTCTTTAAATTCACCCGAAAGTTCCAAAATACTTCCAGTTACATCCACCCAGGTCTGTTTCCATTTCTTTTCAGTTTGATCATACACGTTAAAACTTTTGCCTTCATATGGGCTGAAAGGACGGGTGGAATAATTTTCAAAGATAATACAGTCGTTGAGAATTAACTGAATGCTGCTTTCACCGATTTTCTGCCCTGCCGGGTTAAACACGTCCCATTCACCAATCCAGAAATCAAACTGGCGGCATTCGGGACGGTCACAGGGTTTGGCCAGTAAGTGCGCCTGTTGAACGATAGGTTTAAATCGCTCATCATCGCGAACCGCCGCCAGGTCGGCATCAGTCTTGAGTTTGTCTTCGTTGCTGAACCCGGCTTTGACGGCCTGGTCTAGCCATTTCAGCGATTCATCTTTCTGGTTTAACCGACTATAGACACACCCAAGGTTAAACATTGCAAGTGGAATGTTGCCAAGTTCCACAGCCTTTAAATAAGCCGGGATCGCCGCTTCGAGTTTTCCCATCAATTGCAGTGACGTTCCAAGTTTAAACCAGGCTGCGGCATTCTTGGGTTCGGCTTTGGTCACTGCTTCAAATGCTTTGGCGGCTGCTTCCCATTTTTGCTCTTGATACAACTTGTTGGCTTCAACCGCTGCTGGGCTCTGAGCGCAAACAGTCCAATGATTTGCGCCAAAACAGACCACCATCATCAAAACCAACACAAGACGGAACCATTTTTTGTTGTGCATTCAATTTCGTCTCCTCAATGTATGAATAGGGCCTGGACACTTTGTGAGCGAAGTAGCGAAGTAGCGAAGTAGCGAAGTAGTTTAGTGTCAGACCTCAGATTGGTTTCTGTCAACCTATAAACTCTTTATCTCTGAATGTTTCACTACTTCACTATTTCACTACTTCACTACTTCACTATTTCACTTAGAAAGTAATTTTCAGCGCCAGTTGGACGACCCGTGGGCTGTTTAACTGAAAGCCGATTTGACCAAAAGTGGTCGCGTTGATGTTTTGGTCAGCAAAGCCAAAAATTGGATGATTGGCAACGTTAAAGAATTCAGCCCGAAATTCGGTGTTGATGCGTTCGGTGATGCTGGTTCGCTTCATCACGCTGAAATCCCAGTTGAAAAACTGTGGGCCGTTGAACGGAAGCCGGGCCAGTGAACCAATCGTACCAGCGCCCGGATTGAAAAAGACCTGCGAACTGAAAGGCGATTGACCATCCGCCGCCGTTCCACGTCCGTCACGGCCAATCACAGATGGATCAATAAAATACACGCCCCGATCAGTAAATTGAACGCCCAACAAGTCTTTGATTTGATCATTGGTGAGCGAGGTATTGGCGGTGTTGTTGGCTGATCGTCCACCCCGGTTCAGGGTGCCGCGACCAGAGGTGATTGAGAATGGACTTCCGGTCTGCCACACCACGATTGATGTGACGGCCCATCCGCCCGCCAGTTTTTTCAAAATTGGGTTGCCGGGATTGAAGCGTTTCCCAGGTCCAAACGGCAACTCATAGATAGCATTGGCTTTGAAGATGTGTGGCACGTCGAGTTGTGACCGATTATACTCGACTGATTGCTGGTTAATGTCAAGAAATGGTTCGAAAATCACCTGCGTACTGGTACCAGGTGAATTGCTCAGGTTTTTGCTGAAGCTGTAATTGGCCTGGAAGGTCAACCCGTTCTCAAAGCGTTTGCGGAGTTCAACCTGCAGCCCATGGTAGTTTGATTCGGAGTAATTCCCCAACACATCCGCCACAAACGTGTTTGGATTGGCCACCAACTGGACGTTGCCTGCCAAACCGAACTGGTGATAGATCTGGGCCAAACTGCCGGCTTCCCCGCGTTGAATCAGCGGCTGAATGGTGCCGGTGTTGGTGAGCAATCCGCCGGCTACCAGGTTTGGAAACACAGTCAGTTGCTGACTGCCGGAAATATTTGGGTTAAACCGTGGATCAAAGCGACCAGTCTGCGCCAGGGCTAAAAACCCGTTCCGCTGTGCCCGGAGCACATCCGCCGCAAATCCATTGTTGGTCACGTCAACCTGGTTGAAGTCAATGCCCCGCACCAGATTCGTGCTCCGGTTGCCGACATACCGGACCGTCATGGTGAGCGACGAGGAAAGCTCGCGTTCGAGGCTCAGATTCCACTGGTGGAAGGACGGGGTTTCCAATTCTGAATCAATCCCAAATGCCGCCGAGGTGTTATCCTGGGTAAAGTTTGTCAGGTAAGGCCGTGGGACTTGTAATGAAGGGGTTTGAAACCGCGTTTGCAACAGCCGTGGAATATCATTGCTAATTGTTCCAAACAAACGATTTCGATTGATGGTTGCCGTTAATCCATTGTTATTGGTCACGGCATTGAGCGGAGCAGCAATCGCCTGATCGTTGACATAAGCAATGGAGTAACCGCCGCGCAATACGGTTTGCCGACCCAGACCAGGAATATCCCAGGCAAAGCTCAAATTTGGCGCAAAATTGTTGCGATCCGGGTTGTTGAACCCACCGTCAACAAAATCAAGCTGGCCGTTTGGATCAAGCACGGCTTCGCGGGTGGTTCGGCCATTGAGGATCGGCAACAACCCCAGGTTGTCACGTTCCCGGAGCGGTGATTGAAAGTCATACCGCAACCCCAAATTGACCGTTAACCGGGGGTTAACCCGCCAGGAATCAGTGACATAGCCTGAATACTGGTCAACCAGAAAGCGGCGCTGGTTCACCGCGCCTTGAGTATACCCCGAGTCTTTTGAAGTCACTTCGTAGGTCACCGTTCCGGCGGTAATCACGCCACCCAAAAACGCCAGCAAATTGTTGGCGGTGTTTAACTGGGTCGCATCAATGCCGCCTGGGAAATCACCCCCGACGAGTGGAATTTCAGCCGGAGTTTTCACGCCAAACCCAAGCGTAAAGGCTGGCGGTGAACCCGCACTAAAGAAAAACGGATTGGTCCGAATCCGGTCATACTGGCCGCCAAAGCGGACAAAATGTTCGCCTTTGGCCCACGAAGCCGAGTCAATAAATGACATGGTGGAAGTTGATCGGCCCTGGTTGGTAAACAAATTGACCGGATTGGTCACAATCGCCGGAATGACGACCTGAAACGAACTGGTGTCAGCGTTTGAGTTAAAGAGCGGTTCGTTTCGGTTTCCACCCACGCGGAATTCATTGTTGAGATTGTTGGTGATCGTCCAAATCCAGGCACCGACGCCAAAATGGGTGACGTTGGTGTTGTTGACCCCTGGATTGAGCGAAAACGTCGTGTCAATGTCAGGTCGCTCGACCTGTTCACTGGCCCGGTTATACACACCTTCCAAACGGTGACGCGAATTGAGGAGAACATCCGTCCGAACCGTCATCGTGTTGCGATCCCAGTCCGAAGACTGGTTAAAGGCAAAACCCGAAGTGTTTAACCCATCGCCGACCGTGCTGGCATTGACGTTGGTCGGAATCTGCCCGAGCAATCCCTGGCTAAACGGATCAACTGACAGGTTGCGCAAACCGAGCACATTGATTTTTCGAATCTGCCCCTGATTGTCGCGATAAGTGAAAATGCCATTTCGGGCATCCGGCAAAAAGGTCGTCGTCGTCGTCGGGCTGGCGGTTCGTTCGCGATAGCCTTCGTACACACCGAAAATAAAGATCTTATCCTTTTTAATCGGGCCGGAAACCGTGCCGCCAAACTGGTTACGGATTAACTGCGGTTTGGCCACGCCCTGCAGATTATTGAAGAAATCGTTGGATCCAAGGGCGCTGTTGCGGTGAAATTCATAGAGTGAGCCGTGGTACTCGTTGGTGCCCGATGGCGTCACGGTTCGAATGGCCGAGGCACCGCCGGAAACTTCGGCACCGGCATTCTGTGAAATGACGCTAAATTCAGCGACCTGGGCCACGGTTGGACGATTGACCGCCAGATCAAGCGAATTTTCTCGGAACAGGTTGTCCTGAATGTTGATGCCATCCTGGGTCACCGTGGCCGTCGAAGCCCGCTGGCCATTGATCGTGGTTGTCACATTGGCGCGGGCACTGTTGGCGCCGCCTGCGACACCTGCTTGCAGTTGGATGAGTTGCAGCGGGTCACGACCGTTAAGGGGTAAATCCTGTACCTGCTTCTGGTTGACGGTATTTTTGACTTCGGCGTTGGTCGTCTGGACCAGTTCTTCACCAGCGGCAACCGTCACCACATCGGTGGCGCCGCCAGCTTCAAGCGAAACCGAAAGCCCATATTCCTGACCGACGTCAACCTTGACGTTTTCAGTCACTGACTTTTTAAAGCCAGGAACTTCGATTGAAACCGTGTAAAACCCAACCGGAAGCTGGGGAAAAATGACAAACCCATCTTCGTTGGTGGTGGATGTCAGTTGTTGACCAGTGCCAAGATTGAGCAACTGGACTTCGGCCCCAGCCACAACGGCTCCGGATTGATCCTTGGCGGTTATCACCAGCCGGCCATTGGTACTTTGGGCCTGTACGACCCCAGAAAAAAAGAGAAGCGTAGCCAGAACCCAGCCGCAGTGTACCGCCAGAGAAGGCGCAAGCCACCCTTTTCCTGACAGATGATTCCCTGTCAAATTTCTGAAAAACTGCATAAAACCTCCCTCGGTGGGAAAAACTAGCCAAAAATTTGACCCAAAGGGCCGACAAGTCGGCGCACTCCAAAGTTTTTGGCTGGTATTTATTTTTTGTTCGGGGAAATTGATGTTCAGTGAAGCCCTTGAAGAAACAGTACTTCCCTGAACCCTGAACCCTGAACCCTGAACCCTATTCAGCATTACAATCGGCGATTACCGTTTTCCAAATCGGAAAACAATTCCTGTGGAAAGCCGAAGGTGCGATTGCCGGCTATCGAGCAAATTTGTATGAAACAATTCGCCCTGAATCACGCGAACTGAAACCCGATCCGTCATTTTGTAATCCAGCCCACCACCGCCAATAAAGGCGAAACCTGAACTATTCCCTGGATTTGACAGCTTGGCGCCACCAAACAGGAAATGTGCGAAGGGTGTTATTTTCGCGTCGGAGTGATAGGCAAACCGTGGCCCGAAAGTATAGGAATACATCGTGGTCCCTTCGCCGGCGTAGCCGCCAAAATCAGCCACTAGCGACACCGCTTTATGAACAGTAGCGGCCACTGAAACGCTGGCACCATTGGCGTTGACGCCTTCTCCGGGAGCCGTGCCGTTGAGTCGGGTAAATGAATATCCGGCAAACACTTCGGCTTTCGGAACTTCCTGGGCCATTCCCGCCCCTGTTCCAATCACCGCCCATACAACGGAGAAAAAAAGAATCCGTATAAACTTATTCATCATAAAGGAACTCCTGTTGGTTATTCAGCACGGAAGATGTCTGGTCACGTGTCGGTTTTTGGTTTTGCACCGCGAAGCGTTGCCGTTCGGATAGCCGGTCGGTTGGCTGCTTTGGGCCTACCACCGGATCCGAAGGCATCTTCCTCCTTTCTCCTCGTGTCGCCCGCGCCCCCTGCGGGGCGCGGACGACACGAGGAGGGGGGACGAACCGTTTCCCGGTGGTAGCTCCCAAAACCTCGCAACCACCGGCTATCCGAACGGCAGCCTTTCAGGATGCTCAACCCTTCCTTGGCTTGATGCACATGGGGTTTCGAAGACCCCACCCTGGACTACGAGCCTGCATTTGCTTCGCAGGTTAAAACCGAAAACTGGCTGTTGTATTAGCCTTTAGCCCATCTTCTTCCACACTAAAACTCAAACCTCAGCGCAAGCTGGATGGTTCGCGGATTGCTGCTAAACCCTCTCTCTGAGCGATTAAAGTTTGGATCAGCCACCAGAACTGTCCGGAACTGACTGCCACTGGTGGTGGAGATTGGGCTCACTCCATTTGGCGAACCAGGAATGTACTGTGGCGTGTTGGTCACGTTATAAAAATCAGCCCGGAATTGCAGCCGATAGTTTTCACGCAAAGGAATGGTCTTGAAGACTGAGAAGTCGAGGTTATTCACCCCTGGAAAACGCAATGTATTGCGACCACTTGTGGCCAGTGCGCCAAGCCCGGCACGGATATATTCCGCATTTGGGTTTAAGGCGACATACGCCACGGTTTGTGGATTGCCCAGGGCCACCGTGTTGCCACGGCGATCCACGGCGATGATGTTGCTTCCGGTCCCACTGACACCACTCGCATTGCGGATGGTTCGGTCTCCGGCGGAATCTCCATTCAGGTTCGCGTCAATTCCGCTTTGCGGTGTGACCGGTTTCCCTGATTCAAAGGTCAGCGTTCCAGCTAGTTGCCAGCCACCAAGGGTATGCCGCACCAGTCTGTTTCCAGCCTGGGCAAAAAATGGGAGATCATAAATTGCTGAGGTGACAAACCGATGACGGCTATCGAGCGCCGAATTCCCTTTTTCGGCCTGGTAGTTTTGGAAATCCTGTGACCGGCGTGGGTTGGTAAAGGTTGAGGCCAGTTCAGCCGTTGAATCATCCAGCAAGTGACTCCAGGTGTAGGCACTGGTGAGCTGGTATCCGTGGCTAAAGCGCTTGGTTAATGAGGCTGAAAACGCGTGGTAGGTTGAATTGCCATTTGGGGTAAACGCCACGACATTAGCTCCATTAAACCCGGCATCCCGGAATTTTGGAACATAGCTTTCAGTTCCGCCGAGCGCGTTCAAATCGGCCAGACTCAGTGAGAGACCATTCAATTGATCTGCCGACGGCATTTGTAAAAAGGTCGGGAGGTATCGGTTTTCATTGACCACCGGCTGGCGGTTAATGCGGTTCTGGGTAAACAGATTGATGCCTCGGGTTCCCAGATAGCGAAGCTCCAATCCCCAATCATCTTTGAGTTGCCGCTGAATGCTCAGGCTGTAGGAAATCGCCCGTGGCACTTTCTGATCCGGAATCCAGGCCGACGTAATGCTTCGCGCCAGAGCTGGATCCGTAATTGTTGGCCCGGCTGAAGGTAACCCACCATTGGCCAGGTAGTTTGGAATCGCGGCTGACGGCTGGGTGTTAACCGTCGCACTTTCCTGCGGCGTGGTTGAAAGCGTGTACAGATTGTCGAAAATCACGTCGTATCCAAGCGAGAAACCCGCCCGAATCGAGCTTTGTCCGGCATTCCCAAAGATTGTGTTGAGCAGTCCGTCCTTAAATTCAGGTGAATAGGCCAGACCGATTTTCGGAGCAAAGTTTTTCTTCTCAGCCGCAGGTTCGTTAAATTCAAGCACGCCGGGCACGCTTGAAATGCCATTGAGCACCTGCTGACGTGCTCCGAAAGGAACTTGCTGGTATTCGTAGCGCACACCCAGATTCAAGGTCAGATTCTGACGAAGTCGCCAGTCATCCTGGGCATAAACGTAGGCCAGCCACTGGTTGCCGTGATAGGGCCGGCCACCGACGTTGCGTTCCGCTAGAAAATCTGGGCTGATGTCGCGCAAAAACAGGTCGGTGTTTGAATATTGATAATCGCCCCGGACTCGTTGCACGAAAAAGCTGGTGCCAATCAATCGTCGGACATCGCCACCCAGCTTTAACGAATGGTTGCCCTTCACAATCGAGAAATTGTTAATGACCTGATAATTGACATCTTTCCCGATACTTGGAGCGCTTGAGTTCGGCCCGATGTCCAGACCGAGGTCAAGCAATCCGATGTTTGGAAATACATCCAGGCCAGGAAACTTGAGGTTTGGAACCAAAATGTTTGGACCATCGGAACGGCGGAACGAAAACCGGAATTCGTTGTTCACGGTCCCTGAAAAACTATGCGTGTTGGCATAGGAAAACAGCCGGCCATCGGTTGGCACCAGCGAGAAAAACACTGGCAGGTTCGCCGCCGTGTCAATAATCCGTTCCCGATTATAGATAAAGCGCACCCGGTGCTGGGTCGCGTCGCTCTGCAAGAAGTCGAGGTTAATCACCAGGTTACGGCGATTAAAGAAGGCCGGCGAATCAATCGCGACGTTGCCGATTGGAATTTGGCGGCCACCGACCGTGATTGAACCTGAATCATTGGCTGGCGCAACCGGGACATACTGGTTAAACACGCCCAGATTCGCCGCCGACAGCCCTGACAGACTGTTCAAAATCGCAAACCCTTCAGCGGTTGGGGTGGCGATGCCGCCCGCACCGGAAGCCTGACCAATTTGCATTCCTTCAAACGAAGTGAAGAAAAACAGCCGGTCCTTAATGATTGGCCCACCGATGTTGCCGCCGTTTCGGTTTTCGTCATAGCGCGCAAGCCGGGATTTTCCAGGCACGGTTTCACGGATGACACCTGCATTTTTCTGCAAGGTATCCAGAGCATTCAGAAACCGATTCCGAGAATACCAGTAGCCCGTCCCATGAAATTCATTCGAACCGCTTTTGGTCGTAGTGACAAATTGTCCACCGGTATTGCGGCCAAATTCGGCTGAATATTGATTGGCCAATAATGAAAATTCAGCCACGACTTCAGGTGAAACATAGACTGATGGTCCAGTCACCGATTTGTCGTTGTTGTCAATTCCATCAGTAATAAAGTTGTTATTTCGCGAACGCTGTCCTCCGACCGACCCACCGGAGCCGACGCCGACGCCGCCGCTGCTGGTCACATTGGCTGACAGGAGCGCCAGGCTGTAAATTCCGTCGTTGGTGTTTGATCCATTCCCGGTTTGGGCCAGGTCAACCATCTGTCTGGAATTAAATGACTTGGCCAGCGTCGTTGTGGTTGATTGCACCAGTTCGGTGCCACCGGCGGAAACTTCAACCGTTTCGCCGGATTCCCCAACCGTCATGGTGATTGGAATATCGTTGGTGGTGTTTAAATTGACCCGGATGCCGCTGAGGGTTGCGGTTTTGAAGCTTTGCGCTTCAACCAGGAGCTGGTATTCGCCAACCAGCAAGTTATTGAACTGAAAGGCCCCATCTTCACCGCTTTGGACTGAAATGGTCCGATTCGTAGCCTTTTCGGTAATGGTGATTTTGGCGCCGCCGATGGAAGCGCCGGTTTCATCACGAACGATGCCGCGCACGTTTCCAAACGATTGCTGAGCCATCACCGGAGCGACAGCCAGAAAACAAACCGTAGCCAGTGTTGCCAGAAAGCACGCCACCCACCTGGTTGTCAGTCTGTCGCTCGGAAACACTCTTTTTTTCAACATAGAAATTCTCTCCTCACCTGGATTGCTGTGTTTCCGTTTTTGATTTGAACTGGCGCCTGGAGAAAAACTTGCAGAAACACAAAGTCACGGTGCAGGAGAGAATCTAAAGAGGATTGGGGAGGCTGAAACCGAACATGTCGTAAGCGGCACCAAACGCGGGGCGAGTGGGATTTGGAGTGCGGCGGCTTGACGCCGCTTTTCTATGTGGAGTGCGGCAGCTTGATGCCGCCGGTTCGACAATCACCGGGTAGGTCCGATTCGGCGCCGTTGCGGTCCGGCCATCCACCATCACCGGACGATTTTGGCCGGCTTCAATTCCTTCCAGGACAAACATCCCGGCGCCGTCCGTCGTGGCACTCCGACCATCGAGCGAGACCGTTGCCCCTGGAATCGGTTCCATCTCGGTTGACAGCACACGACCCGTCAACGCGGTGCGGAGCAGCGGCTTGACCTGCAACGTCAGTTCCACCTCCCGGCGGACCATGCCTCCTCCAACCGCCGCTTCGCCTTCGACTATCAGCTTGTAGCTTCCTGGCGGCACTTTGCCTTTGGCCACCGCGACTTTCAGCGTTGCGGTCGCCCCGGCGGTAATCCATTTCCGGTCAAAGGTTGCGGTCATTCCCTGGGGGACTTCCTTGAGTTTGAGTTCCACCAGCGATTGGAACAACTCGCCACCCGCATTGACGTGGATCACATAGGCCGTTTCACTTCCATCCAGCACAAACGCTGTGTTTGGAACACCCACCAGCCGATAGCCAAACCCATCAACCTGAAACATATCCCGCGAACGCTCTGTCATTTCGACAATTGCTTTCATAAGCTTTCGGTTCTTTTCATAGTTTTGGGGATTATCTCTCAAATCAGTCGTTACTCTACTAACAAATTTTTTTCCTTCCGTTCTCTCAGTTAGTTTGTGTTTTTTTCTTGTAGGTCTGATTAGTTAATGGATCTTTAGTAATTAAAAAACGAAGGATTATACAAATTAATAGAATTACCACTATATGTCTAAGTATTTGAAAATAGCAGAATACATAAAACACTCCGTATTCTCTTAAAAGGTAAAGGATGTAATCTTGAAACGCGTTGATAATGTTGTTAGAGTACGGATACCAGATGAGGATAAACCTTATATCTTGCTCGATAAGCTTAATCATTGCCAGGATGCTTAAAAATAAAGATAGGCAATAAATCTTTTTGTTCCTGAAGTTTATCCCAATTGATGTTAATAACACTAAAACTGGAACAATATATGCTGTTCGGCCTTCCATGAGAGGGTGAATAAAGCCAAACAGATTTAGAATTATGATAGACATTCCTTGGTCATTACCTGGGGTTGATAAATAACTTTCCAGTGAATGAACTGTGACGTAAATATCAAGTATGCTAATCAGCAAAATACCTAGTTTTACTCTTTTTTCTGTATCAAGTAGTACCATGGCTCAGCAATTCCCGGTGAGTCTGTAAATGAAGAAAAGAAAGGAAAAAGGAAAAAGAGTTTCCGCGCTGAGAAGAGAAAAGAGAAAAGAGGGAGGAAGGGGAAAAAAGAGCAAGCGGGAAAGTAGGGGTGAGGAGGGCCGAAA
>JACQXX010000174.1 GCA_016208495.1 Acidobacteriota bacterium
CCACACCTTGACCGTGTTGTCCCAACTCCCGGTTGCCAGCCGGTTTCCATCCGGTGAGAAAGCGACTGAGGAGACAGAGGCTGTATGTCCGGTCAGGGTGGCCACCGCCTGCCAGGTCGCCACATCCCACACCTTGACCGTGTTGTCCAAACTCCCCGTTGCCAGCCGGTTTCCATCCGGTGAGAAAGCGACTGAGAAGACAGAGTCTGTATGTCCGGTCAGGGTGGCCACCGCCTGCCAGGTTGCCACATCCCACACCTTGACCGTGTTGTCCCAACTCCCCGTTGCCAGCCGTTTTCCATCCGGTGAGAAAGCGACTGAGGAGACAGAGGCTGTATGTCCGGTCAGGTTAGTTAATACCCATGGATATTGTTCTTGCAGGTAATACCACTCAAATCCGCGTAAATCTGGAACGGTATTCTCATTTGGCCCAGCTTTGGGAATTTGGTTCTCCAATAATTCCAATGCTCGTTTAGAATCTATTTTTATAATTTGTTGAGCATTAATAATGTCAAAATCATAAATAAACTGACGAGTTTGTAATTCCATAGCTTCAGCGTGTTTTTGTGCCTCTTCAGCCCGTAGTCGTTCAGCCTCAGCACGACGCTCGGCTTCTTCAGCACGCCTTTGCTCAGCTTCTGCAATGAGTTGCTGGGTTTCCCCACTTTGACTTGCAAGTAAGAAATCGTGTTCATTTTTTGTCAGATCATTTTTGTTATAAGAAACTTCAAGTGCTTCAAGAAGTGCCTGCCCTCGTAACAAATAATCATTACTTTTCCCTGACTTGATCCATTGGTCAATCGAATCGGCTAAAAAGCGGTTCCCTTCCTTTTCCTTAACCCAATCAATATTAAAAACAGTGGCAAAGATTTTGTTTCGAATTTGCAGGTATTCTTTACCTTCTTGTACTTTGCTGGACGCCAGTCCAGTCAATCGCAGTTCCAGATGCGATGCACTGTTTTCTTCCAAAGGAACGGCGTTACTGTTTAATAAATGGCGATACACTTCGAGCATTTGGGCTTTTTGAGTGGTCGAACTCTTTTCATTAAACCGTTTTTCAGCATATTCAAGGTTGGTATCACTACTTTGACCCAGATTGAGAAAACATTTTTGGACGATTGTTTCAACCTGGTCTGTTTCGGAAATTCCAGATTCAAAATCTTCAAAAGTGAGTTCTTCGCACACTTTCTGGGTCATGTAAGGATGACCGTTGGTCCATTTGAACACCTCGCGAATCAGTAACTCTGAATCGCCTTCAAAATCCTGAAACCCATCTTTGAACCCCAGGGTTTCCTTTTCGGTAAAGTCATTGAGACGGATTGGCTTACCGATGTTAAACGGAGTCCGGGTTGCATCCTGGATCAAATCGTTGGGGGCTGCAACTCCGATCAAACAAAAGGTCAGTCGTTGAAAATCAGGAAGTTGTGCCCGTAAATCATACATGCCTTTGATCGAAGCAAAAAAATCATCTGAAGCATCCCGATTTTTGAGGGAAAGAATCGAATCAATTTCATCAATGAAAATGACGATGTTCCCGGAAATTTGCTTCAGGACAACATTGCGAAGGAACAACATCCACCGCCGAACTACAGAATCATCGTTGTGTGTTTCCCAGAATTCCTTCACCTGTTCTTGCAGATTGAGTCCAGTTTGTGCGTCTGCAAGTTCTTTCACCAGATCATAATACCACTGGTCAACAGTACTCGATTTTACACCAATGTTGAGTAAATCAATAAAGGCGCAGGCAATTCCATCGGCAATCAAGCGTTCAGCAACCTTCACCTTCAGGCTTGATTTTCCAATCTGGCGTGGGGCCAAAACATAGCAAAACTCACTTTTTCTGAGTTTGTCATACAATTCCTGGTCAGCCTGACGCTTGATATAAATGGAACCTGGCCGAAGCGCTCCACCGGATTGGAACTGGTACATACACTTTACCTTTTATGAAATCAACCGTCGGTAGAGTCCATATCGAAGACGGAAATGCTTCGATTTTTCCTCAATTAAGATGCCAGCCTTGACTAGCCGGTCACAAGCATCCTTATTTTGACAGGAGATGCTTTGCCCGGAGGTGTAATGGCTCAATTCCTCAATGAGTTGGGAATCCTGACGAAGGCTTTGTTGATAATTGTCAAGATACCCCTCAAAAAACAAACTTTCTTCGCTCAGGTCAGGTAAAGATTCACTGAAAGCTGTTTCATACATTACATGGCGGACAAGGTAAGGATGCCCACCAACCACATCCATCACTTGCTTGATTTGATCTGCATTCCAATGTAACCCGTACATGTGTGACAACTGTTCAACCTGTTCTGGTGTGAAGTCTTGAAGTAAAATTGGTTGAGTGACATTGAACGGTGACTTATTGCTACTTTTAATCAGGCGCGATGGATTATCGGAAATACTCATCAACAATCGGAATTTTCTCCACAGTGAGCTGGTTGCTCCATATTCAACCAGCGCCCGTAGCATTTCAAAGAATTTCTCACTGTTTTCCATATCTCGGATTGAGTCTGCCTCGTCAATTGCCAGAACAACAGGAGAATCGTGATAGGGTAAAACCACGTTTTGCAAGAAGTCCTTTAATTGTTGATCATTGCGGTTCCAAAGGGATTCGAAGTCAGGTTGATCGGGCAAGGCAACCGACATTTGCCTGAAAATTTGTCGAGCCAGTTCTTTCAGAAAAACATCCAGATTTTGTTTCGACTTTGGGTCAAACAAGCCCAGGTGTAGATGAAAAATTCTGAATTTCTGACTTGAATCAGTTTGGAGCTTATGCAGCAAATAACTAAAAATGGTTGTTTTACCGAATTTTGAGGGTCCCCGAAGAACCGCTGGGCTCCCGTTTTTAAGGTAAGAAAGCGCTCGGTTTTCTTGTTTCGGGCGGTTAATGTACCAAGCCAGATCAAAATGAGAAAAAGGGGGTTGTGGTTCAAGTTCAGGTGTTTTTGCCTCTGGAGGGAGCATTTCTTCAATGTAACGGGTGGGGCATGCATAGAGAATGCCCATTTCTGCCCGACTAAGTTCGTCACCCTGATTGGTGGGAATGATTCGTTTTAAGTGACCGATAATGTAGCCGTTGACATTAACTGGAGTTCCTGAAAACCCTTGTGGTTGGGCGCCCTTTCCGATTGCGATCTGGTGTGAAAACAGGACGATAGCGTCACTTTTCGAAGGATCAATTCCGTTCGGGTCCAGAACATCGCCAGTTAAAGCCAGTCCTGCACCTTGGGTAATTCCAGGAAATCCATAAGCTCTCCAGGGAGTGGCACTGTCTACGGTTTGGGTCAATTTGAGCGGTGCTACACCAGCCAACGGAGCTGATAATTCGAGTAATGCACAATCGGCTTTTTCATTGCGTTTGACAAGCGTGGCGGTTAGCTGTTGCTCCCCAAAGTAGACTGTAACTTTACCATCAACAGGAATTGACCGTACAACGTGGTCACAGGTTGCCACATACTTGCCTGCCACCAGATATCCGGTTCCCATTGATTTTTCAGTTTTTATCAAACCACAAGCCTTTTTAAACTGCTCGAAGACACTCACACTCATTTTGATTCTCCTTTTTTATTCATAATTGGGTTGATGGTGTGTTTGTCCTGAAAGGTAAATACATCGGCGTTGACGACTTGATCCCCATCCAGGTCAATCCGGGCAAAGGTGGGGATTTGCATCCGGTATGGGTCCAGGTTGTCATTCATCAGGTCGTTGGCAAATTGCGTCAGATCGGCTTTGGCGGCGGCTTCGTCGTCTTCGAGCATTGAATCCGGCAGGCGCATCAGGTCTGCCCAGGTCCCGGAGTTGAGGTAGACAGCAGACTCTCCGGTTTCAGTTTCAATCGGAACTCGTTTGGCCAGGTGGGTATGGCCGAAGACAATCACTTTAAACCCGTTTTTGGCAAAGGCTTTGGCTGGTTTGAGGTAGGCTTTGCTCTCTTCGTTGGTGTCAAAGGCCAGTTTTTGGGCATCCGCAAAAAGCCGGAGCGCCTGATAGAGCCGATTGATCTGGTTTTCGCGGTTTTCTTTCTCCCGTTTGGCTTTCCACTCTTCAAGAAACGCCTTGATGGTTAACATTGGGGAACTGAATGAGGCGATAGTGCCATAGTCAATGGCACCACGGTCAAAGTTGATTTCGTCGGATTCCATTTCACCGACAAGTCGTTCAGCTTCAGCCAGGTAAAAACTCTTTTCGACGTCGGGTGTTTCTGAAATGTCATACGAGATCATGCCTAAATCTCTACGCCCCCGAGCCGAATCAATCAAGTTTCCAGTCAGCGTGAGCAACGGTAACTTGTAAATACCTTTCAGTTCTTTCAGTACCGAAGGATCAAGTACCGCCAAAAGTGGGATCATGGCTTCTGTTTCCGGCTTGAGCAAATCAATGAACGGATATTCTTTTTTTAACCTGTTCATGAAGATTGTCACAATGGCACTGCCAGGAATTCTGGGTAGCTCCGGCGGGTCTTCTTTTCTTGAAAGCGCTGACCGGACCTGGCGAAGACCATCGTGTGGGACGACATTGAATGCGTCATACCGGTTGCCGTGTTCGATAATCACCGGGCCGTCTACAAATGCCTGATTGTCATAGAGAAACTCGACGTGGCGACCCCCAAGTTTTTCCAGCAGCAACCGTCGCGGGCCCGGAAGGGACAATTCAATGTCGTGGTTGCCCAGCATCAGGGTTAACTCACATCCCGAAGCTACAAAATCAGCCAGCGCCGACCAGATATCTTTTTCCGGTTCAGAATGGCTGGTGTGCTCAAAAATTTGGGCTAGCTTGTTCGTGGCTGCAAGGTCAGTCCCGGTAAATTCCTGGAAGGGCTCTTCGGCCAGAAAGTCCACGATGTCTCCGGCCAGGACAAGGTGAATTTTTCGATCTGGATTTTTCTGGCTGGAAACCCAGCGGATAAATGCAGCCAGTCGCTCTCGCGTCGCTGGAGGACACATCTGAAATCCAGTACTGCCTCCGAGATGCAAATCTGAAATCACAAAAATGCTCTTTGGCATAATGGCTCCCGTAAGTTTCAGGCAAGGCATAAGCAACAACACCTGAAACGGAAAACAAGTGAACTGACGTGAGACAAGACAAAATTGGGGAAAGGATTTGGAATCAGGCCGAAGGACGATTATTCCAACAATTCACAGCATAAAACAAAGGGGAGTGATCAATTAATGATTCAACTGAGCCTACCAGGATAGAATTCACAAACTTTCCTAGCAAAGATGGCTCATTGGCCAGTTGACCATCATTGTTAAAATAAAAGACCTCTCCGACATGAGAGTATCTGACAAAAAAGTAAAGGAGGGGCAATTCCAGAACTGGTGGCACGATGTCGCGATGATTGACGAATCGAAACGCCGGGATAGTGAGGCTTTTGAAGTCATTTCGAAAGGCGGCATTTCCTACGCAGGGGGCGCCAAACGTAAAAACTTCAATCGGAACACGATTGGGAAATTCCTTGCCAAACCGATAAGCGGAAAGCATCGCCAGTGCTCCACCAAGACTGTGACCGGTAAACCAGAGCCGGTCCAGATTCCGCGAGATCAAAAAACGGCTGAGTTTGTCCCACACCAAAGACAGCGCCTGAAGAAACCCAGAGTGAATTTTCACTCCACGCCCGACGCTGAAGGGAAGAAAACTCGCATCTGTGAGTACATCTTTCTTTATTTCAGTAAGTTTTCTGATGATCGCGACGGGATCCCGTTCATTTTTGAGAATTTCAGTTCCGCGAAAGACAATGGCAGCGGTTTTCTTTCCGGAAGCCTCTTCAAATTCAACCCCAACACAAAACGTAGACCCAGCCGATAAATCAGTTACCCTGGGAACCGGATTCTCAGCCGTTCCAAGATTGGAAAAAGCGGTTTGGACAGCCGGGAAATTGTCATAGGCAAGCAATGCAGCTTCAGCAAACCACCAGGCATGGCTCATTGGTGGCTGGGCGTTTGTAGCAGGTTGATATGAATGACCAGAATGGTTGAATCCTTCAAACATTGTAAAGTAATGAAACCGATGAGTTTGACCGTCTGGAATATTATACTGGTATTTGTGTGCATCGCGTGGAATTGTGTTTGGCGGAAGGAGATTGGAAAGCTTAAGCGTCGGAACTGGCTTTAGATTTTGCGGCATAAATCCTCCAGAATCGAATGGTGGTTGAGGTCAAGTGTGTTGGGTTCAGATTTCTGGAAAATACAACCTTTTCAATTATTTCGCATTACTTTCAAAACAAATCATCGGTCATCAAATTTCAATGATAGTTTTAGGTTATCGTTTCGATAAAAACAATATATTTTACTTATCGAAATTCTTCGCCTAGAGTGCCGCCATCAAG
This sequence comes from Acidobacteriota bacterium, assembly GCA_016208495.1. Classification (NCBI taxonomy): domain Bacteria; kingdom Pseudomonadati; phylum Acidobacteriota; species Acidobacteriota bacterium. Next base: position 6,329 of record JACQXX010000174.1, read on the forward strand.
TAAGTTTTCAACCATACGAACATTCATAAACAACAACCCAACTTTTTTGGAGGATAAACAATGTTAGGCGTAGGAGATCTTTTCCCGAAGTTTCAAGTCACGGCCACTGTTTCAAACGACATCAAGAATGCATTCACCGAAATCAATAATGACACGTACCAGGGTAAATGGCTGGTGGTGTTCTTCTGGCCCAAGGATTTCACCTTTGTCTGCCCAACTGAAATTGCCGCGTTTGGCGACCTGAATCAGGAATTTGCCGACCGTGATGCCCAGGTGCTCGGTGCCAGCACCGACTCAGAATTTGTTCACCTGGCCTGGCGGCAGCACAAGGAAGAATTGAACAACCTGCCGTTCCCGATGCTGGCGGATGTGAAACGTGATTTGACCACCGGTCTGGGAATTTTGGATAAAAATGCCGGTGTCGCCCAGCGTGCAACGTTCATTGTTGACCCGCAAGGCGTGATCCGCTTCACGATGGTGACCGACCTGAGCGTAGGCCGCAACCCGAAAGAAGTCTTGCGCGTCCTCGATGCGCTGCAAACCGACGAACTCTGCCCCTGCAACTGGCAAAAAGGTGAAGAAACCATCGTCGTTGCCTAAAACCCTTCACGAGTTGAATCACTCAACTCATTGATTTCGAACAAATTCAGCGTTCAGAGAGAAAAAACCGGGAAAGGAAAATTGGGAAAGCTTATCAACTATCCCAGTTTCCTTTCCCACCAGTTCCCGGTTACTTCATAAGGAGCAAGCCATGGCGATTCAGGCTATCAAGGATCAACTCGGCGATTTTGCCAAGGATACAAAATTAAACCTGTCGAGCGTTCTCACCGAAGACGGCGCGCCCGACCTCAAGAAAAATCAGATTTTTGGCATTGCCCTGGCTTCGGCGTATGCCACCAAAGATCGTCAACTGGTCGTGGAAATCCTGTCAGAAGCCAAAGAAATTTTGTCAGACGCGGAAATCAACGCCGCCAAAGCCGCTGCGACGATTATGGGCATGAACAATGTCTATTATCGGTTCCAGCACCTGGTTTCAGATAAAGACTACACCACGATGCCCGCCCGGCTGCGGATGAATGTCATCGCCAACCCAGGCGTGAAAAAACTGGATTTCGAATTATATTCGCTGGCTGTTTCAGCCATAAATGGCTGCGGACGCTGCATTGACGCCCACGCGGACTCGATTGTGAAAGAAGGTCTTTCCAAAACCGGCGTTCAATCCACTGTTCGGATCGCTTCGGTGATCAGCGCTGCCGCGCAAGGACTTTTTATCAATTCTCTGTAATACCAGTTTGTAGTCAGTAGATCGTAGTCAGTAGTTCACTAACTTCAATTGATTGAATTACTTGACTGTTTTCTAAGACGATCACTTCATTCCAAAATGGTATAAGCTTCAACTCACCCAATTGCATAGCTCCCTGTTTGACGGAGGATGTTGCCAACGACATCCTCCGTTTATTTTTTTCCTGTATCGTTCCCACTTTCTGATTTGGGATTGGCTTTGGGAAGCACACTTTGGAAGATTCCAGATGGTTCGTGTAAGCTACGGGGCCTCTAACCCATCCAAAGCGCACGAGACCTGTCCTCCAGGCTCCCCGTGCCGTATTTTACACTTGCTCGCAGGAGTCAAACGAATACCCCTATGCCAAGACTGGAAGATGCAGTGGAGTTTGCCGAAAACCCAGAGCCACGGTGTCCCTGTGTGTTGTTGCTCGATACGTCGGGCTCGATGAATGGCCAGCCGATTACGCTGCTCAACGAAGGATTGCAAACCTTTAAAGAAAATCTCAATCAGGACGCCCTGGCCAAAATGCGGGTTGAAGTGGCCATTGTGGCCTTCGATAGCCAGGTCAAAGTCGTTCAGGATTTTGTGACGGCTGATCAATTTGAACCCCCACTGCTGACTGCCCAGGGCTATACCCATACCGGTTCGGGAATCAATAAAGCGCTCGATATGATCCAGGCTCGCAAAGCTCAGTACCGCGCCAACGGGGTTGCCTACTATCGGCCCTGGGTGTTTTTGATCACCGATGGCCAGCCGTATGGCGAAATTCAAGACGTGATTGACCGCGCCAGACAACGGATCGCAGACGATGAAGCCAATAAACGGGTGGCTTTCTTTGCCGTTGGTGTCGAAGGCGCTGATATGGATCAACTCACCCGACTGGTCGTGCGCACGCCGCTCAAGCTCAAAGGATTGAATTTTAAGGACATGTTCACCTGGCTTTCAGTCAGTATGCAGCGGGTGTCACACTCCAGGCTTGACGAACAGGTGGCGCTACCACCGCCAGGATGGGGGACCGTTTAAATGGCGGATGACACCTTAATGCCAGAAAGCCCGACCCCATCAGACTCAGAGATTCGATGGCGTGTCAGCGGTACTTCGGTCTGTGGTTCAAGCCACCTGCGACACAATCAACCCTGTCAAGATGCCTGTCAGTGGCAGGTGGTCAATTCCAGATGGCTGGTTGCCGCCGTCGCTGATGGGGCGGGTTCGGCCACGCACGCTGAAATCGGTGCCCGTCTGGCAGTTGAAACGGTTGTGGCTCATCTGGCGGCCCAAATCACCGCAAATCAGTTTGAGATTGAAGCCGACGCAGTGCTCCAGACCTCCTTAACTGATGCCTTTCAAATGGCACGACTCAACCTGGAACAGGAAGCAGAGGTGCGTGGGATTGCGCTTCGCGAACTCGCGACGACGCTGGTGGCGGTGGTGGCTCATCCAGAACTGGTTGCCGTCGCTCAAATTGGAGATGGTGCCGCAGTTGTAAAACCCCAACGTCTTGACCCGGTTGCCCTGACAATCCCACAAACCGGAGAGTACCTCAACCAGACCTTGTTTCTCAGCGCCCCCCAGGCACTGACTCAAATTCAGACGGTTGTCTGGCGTGGCAGCCCGGCGCAACTGGCATTATTTACCGATGGCCTCCAGTTGCTTGCCCTCAAATTGCCCGAGGCTACGGCGCATCGTCCGTTTTTCACCCCCCTGTTCCAGTTTATTGCTGAAGAAACTGATCCAGCGTCTGCCACCGAACAGCTCATCAGTTTCTTACATTCAAACCGCATCCGGGAACGCGCTGACGATGACCTGACCCTGGTGCTGGCAACCCTTGAATGAAGAATGAAGAATTTCATTTGGAAATGGAGTGATCGGATTGGACAACGGTCAAATAATTCAATCAAATTGGTTTAGTGAACTACTGACTTCTGACTACTGACTACTGACTACTGACTCCTCCCATAATTCACTTCAATGTGCCTTCAACGAAAAAAAAGCGGAGATTTTGTTTTCCTGAATGATTCACAGGTGCTGGGCACTGGCGGTGAAGGGAAAGTCTATGCCATTCCACAAGATGAATCCCTGGTTGCGAAAATTTACCATTCAGCGACTGATGTGCCAGCGTCAAAGCTGCTGGCCATGTTGGATTATTCCCCAGTTGATCCAGCCCGTGAGGAGCATCACGCCTCGATTGCCTGGCCGATTGACCTTTTAATTGATCCAGTTCATCCGGGAACGGTTCTCGGCTATGTCATGCCCAGGGTCGAGAACATGCATCCGATCTTTGCTTTCTACAACCCGGCCAGCCGACTGACTACCAGCCCTTTGTTTACTTATACTTACTTGTACCGGACAGCTCGAAATCTGATGGCGGCTGTGACTGCGCTACACGACGCCGGATGTGTCATCGGCGATGTCAATGAATCAAACATTCTGGTTTCGGAAACCGCGCTCGTGACGCTGGTTGATACCGATTCGTTTCAGATTCGAAATCTTCAATCGCAGGAAGTGTATCGCTGCCCGGTTGGAAAACCACAGTTCACATCGCCTGAACTCCAGGGCGTTCGATTTTCTGAAGTTGATCGAAGACCAGAGCATGATGTGTTCGGCCTGGCCGTCATTTTGTTTCAGCTTCTGATGGAGGGCACGCATCCATTTGATGGTGTGTACCAGGGAGTGGGTGATCCACCGCTCCAGGAAGAAAGAATCGCTGCCGGGCATTTTCCCTATAGTGGTGAGCCACGAATTCCATACACTCCGAAGCCGATTGCCCCACCGTTTGAGATTTTGCCTCCAGCCATTCAATCCCTGTTTCGCCAGTGTTTTGAAGCCGGGCACCATGATCCTCAAAAACGACCTTCGGCCCGGCTCTGGCGTGATGCACTCCGTGACGCAGAGAAAAATCTCATTGAGTGTACTGCCCGACCGCTGCATACCTACAGCCCGCATCTTGCAGTCTGTCCCTGGTGTGAACGCACTGAAAAGCTTGGTGGACGCGACCCGTTCCCCACACTTGAAGAAGCCCGCGAACTTTCCGCGTCACGCAAAGCCAGAGCCCGTTCAACCACTGGTCAGACCGGGGCAACCGGACCTTATGCCTATCAAACCGGTGCTGGTGTTGCTGCTCCGCAAGCAGTTCAACCTCAGGAAGGCATTGGCTGTAATGCCGGATGCGTCGTGCTTGTTTTTTTAATTATCTGGGTGGCGATCATTATTACTGGCGTTGGCGTGCTGTTGTCAGTGTCAAGGTAGCGAACAAGAGCGAGTAGCGAGTAGCGAGTAGCGAGTAGCGAGTAGCGAGTAGTCAGAAAAAGCCTTTCTCAGTAGAGTCAGCGAGAATTCTAACTTTGATACTTATGGGTTACTCAAAGTTTGAAATGTAAATTTAATCTGTGATGGATTGACTACTCGCTATTTGCTACTCGCTACTCGCTCTTGTTCGCTACTCGCTACTCGCTCTTGTTCGCTACTCGCTACTCGCTCTTGTTCGCTACTTGGCTCAATGTGCGGAATTCTGCGCAAGAGGTTGGGAAAAATTTCTCCGCCAGGATTGCTAAGTGTTGAAAACAGGTATCTTGGGAGAAGGCACGAGGGTTGCTTAGGGGAAAGCACGTACAATTTTTCTCAAGCGAGACTGTTTATGCTTTCGCCAAGACGCATTCTATTTGAGCGGATACTCTGTCCAACGGATTTGACCGAAAATTCTGATGATGCCCTCGGATATGCCATTACTCTGGCACGGTTATTTGGTGCAAAGCTGCTGGTATGCCATAGCGTCGAAAGTTTATCTGACAATTTTGAGGCTGAGGTTCTCCGTGCGGAAGAACACCTCAAGCAAGCGGTCTTACAACGCCGTGGAACCCGAACGGTCAATTCCTTTAAATGGGAAAAAATTGTATCCAGGGGAGTGCCAACCAGTGTGCTCCTCCAGGAAGCGACTCGCAATCAGGTTGATTTGATTGTGATGCGGTCAGGTCGGCATACCAATACCACGATTCTGGAGTCAACCTCTGAATATTTATGCCGTACCGCCCCTTGCCCAATTTTGATTACCCACTTTAAAGACCGCAACTGGATCAGCCCAGAACACGATGAGGTCAACCTCAAACGGGTACTGGTTGCCTACGATTTCTCAGCCGATTCAGAACTGGCTTTGTCGTATGGGTTTTCCCTGGCCCAGGAATTCCAGGCCGAATTGCATGTGCTCCACGTCTTGCCACACAGTCCTAAATCTGAAGTACCGGAACTGGCTGGACTTCCCTCGATTGATGAACTTGCTTTCCAAAAAGTGATTGTTGCCTTACGGAGTGCGGTGCCTTCCGATGCCAGCCCGTGGTGTGAAATTCGGCAGGTCGTACGGATTGGCTACCCATATCGTGAGATCTTAAATTATGCGGAAGAGGCTCAGATTGATTTGATTTGTATGGGGAGCAGCGGTACTGGTTTTGGACCAAAAGCGTTATTTGGCTCCAATTCGGATCGGGTCCTGCGCCAATCTCCGTGTTCGGTTTTAATTGCACGACCATCTGGCTCTCAGGTTGGGGCCTCACATTAACTGTTTGATTTCCTCGAAGGGTGCCGACGCCATGGGCGAACAAAATATCAAATTTGAACTTGAAGGAGAGCAGTTGCGTGTTTTTACAAAAGCGCTCTTGAATGATTTGCGGGCGCTCGAATACCTGATAGAGAACAACTTGATTGAATCAGATATCACCCGAATTGGTGCCGAGCAGGAATTGTTTTTAGTTGATCAAAGTTTTCAACCCGCACCTGTTGCCATTGAGTTATTGGATTTGCTCAAGGATGACCATTATACAACTGAGCTGGCCAAGTTTAATCTTGAAATCAATCTTGACCCTCTGGTCTTTGAAAATCGGTGTTTTTCGGTTTTAGAAAAACAAACGCTGGATTTGCTCAATCGAATTCGCCAGCAGGGGCAAGTGATTGGGATTCACCCGATCCTGGTTGGTATTTTGCCGACGATCCGCAAAGCGGACCTTGAGCTTGAAAATTTGACGCCCAAACCCAGGTATCTGGCACTGAATCGGATATTGAATTCGATTCGCGGGCAGGATTATGAGTTCTATATCCGTGGAGTGGATGAACTCAGTGTCAAACACGATTCGATGATGGTTGAATCATGCAACGCCAGTTTTCAGGTTCATCTGCAGGTCAAGGCCGAAGAATTCCCCCAACGCTACAATATTGCCCAGGTGCTGGCCGCCCCCGTGATGGCCGTGTCTGGCAATTCGCCTCTGTTATTTGGCCGCCGGTTGTGGAGCGAAACCCGCATTGCTGTCTTTCGGCAGTCGGTGGATACACGAGCCTCAAGCCAGTTTCTGCGCGAACGCAGCACCCGCGTCACGTTTGGCTCACAGTGGGTGAAAAATTCAATCATTGAGCTGTATAAAGAAGACATTTCCCGCTTCCGCCCGCTCATCGGAGGCGAATTGGACGAAGATGCCATGGATGTGGTTCTGAGCGGCGACATTCCAAAACTCAAAGCCCTGAAGCTGCACAACGGAACCGTTTACCGCTGGAATCGTGCCTGTTATGGGATCAGTGACGGAAAACCACACTTGCGGATTGAAAATCGAGTACTCCCCTCTGGGCCGACCGTGATTGATGAAGTGGCCAATGCAGCCTTCTGGCTTGGCTTAATGGAGGGCCTGCCAAAGCATTTTCCGGATGTCTCGCAGTTGATGAATTTTGAAGACGCCAAACAGAATTTTTATACCGCCGCCCGGCTTGGGATGCTCGCCCAATTTACCTGGCTCAGGGGAAGAGTTGTTCCCTCTCAACAACTGATTCTGGAGGAACTGTTGCCAATTGCCCGCGAAGGATTGAGTTCACGAGGGGTGGCCAGTGAAGACATCAGCCGATATATGGACCTTATCGAAGACCGTGCCCGAACCGGGAAGACGGGTTCGACCTGGCTGCTTCGGTCTTTTTCAAACCTCAAGGCTCGCACCAATGGAAGCCAAGGCGAACAACTCAATGCACTCACCTCTGGAATCATTTCCCGTCAAAAGGAGGGCATCCCTGTGTCAAAATGGAAGCTTGGCGATCTGGCTGAAGCCGGTGATGGAAAACAAAATCACCTGCGAGTTGATCAGTTTATGACCACTGATTTGTTTACGGTTCAGGAAGACGAATCCATTGATCTGGTCGCCAATCTGATGGACTGGAAGAAAATCCGCCATGTGCCGGTGGAAAACAGCAAAAATGAGCTGGTTGGGCTGGTTTCCTATCGCAGTCTGCTCCATTTGATGGCCCGTGGCTGGTGTGAATCAGATCGGGTCAAACTTTCAGTCTCAGATATAATGAAGCGAGACGTCATTACAATTGCCCCGGATACATCAACCCTGGAAGCGATTCGACTTATGCGCCAGAATCGAATCAGTTGTTTGCCCGTGATCAAGCGCAACCGGCTGGTCGGAGTTGTCACCGAACGCGATTTTATGAACATCACCCATGAGCTGTTGGAAAAGATGTTGCTCAATGAGCAGCGGTAACATCTGATTCAACCTGTCTTCAGGAAACACCGAGATAGACAAACTGCCCCTCAGTCGGAGGGGCATAGGTAATGGCGACGCGTTTTGACTTGTAAAAATAAGCCAGCCAGACCAGTGAATTCAAAAGAATTCTGAACAAATCCTGACCATATTGGAAGGCAATGGCTTGTTTTGACTGATCGGGAAGTGGGATTAACCCCACCACGAACGCCAGTAACACCAGGGCTAAAGGTTGTGAAACCAGGAAGATTTTGGCGAGCCTGACCGCATTGGGTTGGATTTGCCAGAGCCAGATTCCAACGATCATTCCAAACAGCATCAGTGCCACATTGACTGTGGATTCACCGATAAAATACAGCCAGAATTCTAATGGGACAGCATCTCCAAGTCTTGTTAATTCAAGTGTTTGCACTCCAACCTGAAATAATGTGACCATAGGCCGGAGAATGACCTGGCCGATACAAAAAAACAGGAGCCAGCCTCCAACACCTCGGAGACGCTCAATCTCTGGATCTCCACCTTGAAAGATCGTTTGCATTGTCCACACCCGCTTTCTCAGACGAATCGAAACGCTGGATTCGTCAATCATTGAACTGGTTGCGAGTTTTAAGCCTTACAAAACTCCCGTAAGTTGATGAGGGTAAAGGCCAGAAGTTTGAAGCCTAAATGACGTTGGGCATAGCGCTCAAAGCGAAGAAGAACACGCCTGAATTTGTCTTCCCAGGCAAA
>JACQXX010000175.1 GCA_016208495.1 Acidobacteriota bacterium
ACGGTGGTCACGTTTGCCAGTGGCCCATTTTCGAGTGGTGGACCAATGCTGGTCATTGGGGATACTTTGAACAACCGGATTCAGGGACGGTTTGTCCCAACCGGACAGTGGAATCTGATTGGCGCGCCAAACGGTATCGGCCGCGGTGTCGGGCAGTTCCGGGCGCCGAGCAAAATTCAGTAACAGGGTTCAGGGTTCAGGGTTCAAAATCCCTAACCTGTAACCCCTTAAGCACCAGGATAAGAAAAGATAAGCCTGTTTGAGACAAGGAGATGGGGAGACAAGGGGACCAGAAGATCATCTTCCCGACGTTGGGAGCGGGAGCATGTTTTTTCTCTTTGTCCGCTTGTCCCTTTGTCCAAATCGGGCTCTGTTTCCTTGTCGTGTCGCCTATGTCCCCGACCCTGTTTTCCAAACCCTGCTTTTCCCCACTTTACAAGTTGCTGATTTTCCCAAATCACATCACAATGCGTGGCAGCACGATTGACTCTATCTGGACGGTATTGCTGTCATGTCCCAGGATCAACCTTCGGAACTTCCTCAAAACTTGCTGGAACGACTGCACTTTGTGCCTGATCCTCCACTCAAGTACCTGCCTCGAATAGTTGAACTTGAAGCACTCAAAAAAATGCTACTGTCCTCTCAAACCTCGTCAATCGCGATTTCTGGAATGGGTGGTATCGGCAAGTCAATTCTGGCGGCAATGATTGTTCGCGAATCTGAAGTACTGGAAGCTTTTCCAGGGGGGGTGTATTGGGTAAAATTTGGGAAACGGCCACACATCAGGCTACTCCAGAGTGAACTGGCTGCAGCCCTGAGCCAGAATCAGCTCACCCTTAAAGCCAAAAATCAGCGGAATCTACACGCTGGTAAACATTTGCATACCAGACAAGTTCTCCTCGTGCTCGATGACGTCTGTGAAAGTACGCATCTTGGCTTTTTTAAAGAATGCGGTATTCCTTGTCAGATACTGGTTACAACGCGCAGCATTGAAGTCATCAAATCATCTGGGATTCAATGGTTGCACCTTGACGTACTGGATGAAACTCAGGCATTGAACCTCCTGGCTGACTGGGCTGACCAGAAAACAGATTCACTCCCAACTGAAGCTTCAGCTATTGCCAAATTATGCGGCAATGTACCGCTGGCCCTCTCACTTCTCAGATCACTTGTCAAAACCGGTCTTGATTGGGCAGATGCGCTGGTCTCCCTTAGCAATACTCATTCTGAATTTTCAGATTCCGAACACATCACATCTGCCCTTAAAGTCAGCATTGATTCCTTGCCCGAGCTGGAACGCGCTGACTATCTGAAACTGGCGGTCTTTCCGGAAGACGTTCCACTCCCTGAAGCCACATTGATAACCCTTTGGAGTCAGACATCTGGTTTGACTGACCACCAATGTCGCGAACAAATTGAAAAATTTAAACAGCGGATGTTGCTTCAAGCCACTGAAATCGGACCCAACCAGATAGTTGAACTCCACAGCCTCCAGCACCTGTACTTAAAAAATCAGTGTGCAAACTCCCAAGGTTTGCATACTGAACTGGTCAAGGCATACAGAACCATCTGTCCTTCAGGCTGGCACACTGGACCAAATGACGGGTATTTCCATGAATGGTTGCCATACCACTTAAAACAGGCTGGTTTGGAAGACGAGCTTCGAAACCTGCTGCTGAACTACCGCTGGATGCAGGCCAGCCTTAATTATCTTGGCGTATCGAGGCTGATGGCTAAATACAAAAACTCGAGAGATCCCGACCTGGAGTTGATCCATCAGACCTTTCAGCTTTCTTCGCATATTTTACATAAGGACCCAGGACAGCTTCGGAGCCAGCTTTGGGGACGACTGGCTGATTGTTCGTCACCTGATATTCAAGCCGTGCTGAACCAGGCACGGTTGACAGGCCAGAACCTGTGGCTCAGACCAGCTTTCACCTGTTTGGCACCACCGAATGGCCCATTACTGTTTACTTTGGAAGGACATACAGATGAAGTCACATCTGTCGCGGTCCTTTCACATGGAGATCGAATCGTTTCAGGTTCAAAGGATGGAACTCTCAAAATATGGGATCTTGAGACCAGAATGGAAATTTGCACCATCAGCGAGCACAAGTGGTGGGAGCCTGTCAAAGACGCACTTTCCTTTATTTTGAATGATATTCAAATTGAAAAACTCAAGCGGTGGACCTCAAAAATAGGAAAACCCTTCACCCATCCCACCTCTAACTCCGATTCGTTTCAAAACCTGGCCGTACTTCATGAGGGAAAATGGCTGGCTTCGTCGTCACCGTTCCGACCCATCACAATTTGGGATTTAGAGACCGGCTTGAAGCTGGCTACGGTGAAAGGGGTCATCTCTGCATTTGTAAACTCAGGTGGACAACGGCAGGTCCTGGTCTTTTCCTTTAACAACCAAACCATTGGGAATGTGGTTACAGATTCAGAACTGACCACCTTCAAGCGGTATGCTGGCTTAATCAAAGCAATGGCCGCCTTTCCTGATGATCAACAGGTGGGTATTGTATTGGATGAAAACGTTATCAAAGTGGTGGATTTAAAAACAGGAACTGAACAAATCACACTCACCGGGCATCACGAGGAAGTAATTTCCGTGGAAATCCTCCCAGACAGAAGAAGACTGGTTTCCGCATCGTGGGATAAAACACTTAAATTGTGGGATCTGACAACTGGAAGAGAACTGGTCACTTTCACCGGACACACTGCAGAGGTGGAAGTCGTCGCCTTGCTTTCTGACAACCAGCGAATGGTGTCAGGAGGGTTTGATAATACCCTCAAAATATGGGATTTGAAGACGGGAAGCGAACTGGCTACCTGCACCGGACATAGTGCTCTCGTCCTTGCGGTTACAGTCATTCCTGATAGACAACAAATTGTTTCGACTTCGGGTGATAATACCCTCAAAGTGTGGGATGTAGCACCTGATGTTAAACAAGCATCTCTCAAGGGTCATCAAGATGAAATAACAGCACTTGCGGTTTTCCCTGATGGGCAACAGATAGTTACGGGTTCAAAAGACTGTACTTTGAAAATCTGGGATGTAACGACTGGGGCAGAATTAGCTACGTTTACCGGGCATTCAGATCATGTAACCGCTGTGGTAATACTTCCTGATGGTCAACGGGTGGTTTCAGCGTCCAGAGACCACACCCTCAAAGTGTGGGATTTGGCAACAGGCGCAGAACTGACCACACTTGCTGGACATTTAGACGAGGTAACCGCCGTGGTGGCACTTCCTGATGGTCAACGGGTGGTTTCAGCATCAAAGGACAAAACCATCAAAGTGTGGCATCTCGCAAAAGAAACCAACCCAACGACTTTCACCGGCCATAGTGATGAAGTAATAGGGATGACAGTTCTTCCAGATGGACAGCGGTTGGTTTTGACATCCTCTGCTGGTCGCATTCAGACATGGGATCTGGTGACGGGGCTGACATTGGCTTCATTCACCGGAAATAAAAAGCAGATAACAGCAGTCACAGTATACCCTGATGGCCAACGGCTGGTCCTGGCGTCAATTGACAACACGCTCAAAGTACTTGATTTGAAAGCAGGAGGAAGAGAGCAAGCCACACTCAGCGGACATACAATGGACATATCAACCATCACCATGCGTTCTGATGGTCAGTGGTTGGTCTCGGCATCCTGGGACGGCACACTCAAGGTGTGGGATTTAGAAACTCAGCAGATACAATGGACTTATTTTGGAGATGCCATAATTACAGCCTGTGCGATTGCACCAGATGGAAAAACCATTTTTGCGGGTGATGTGTCTGGCCGGGTCCATTTCCTGAAACTGGAAGAAGCCAGCCAGTAACCGACCAACGTTTTGAAGCGAAAAAAGGATTGACCGTGAAGTAATACCAGTTTGGAATGAAATTCTTGTATTAGCGAACAGTCAAATTATTCGATCAAATGGAGTTCGTGGACGAATGACTACAAACTGGTATAAAACCAGCCATTCAAGATCAAAACCCTGGTCGAAAAAATTCTTTGGAGTGCGGTGACTTGTCGCCGCTTTCCCACGCCACGACTTGTCATGGCCAAATTTCTGGCTGATCAAAGCTTCCAGCGACAAGTCGCTGAGGAACAAAGCTGCAACAAGTTGCAGCACTCCGAAGAAATAGCGTGTGCCTATTGCGACAACTCTATCCCAAATTCGAACAATGACTGAAAAAATTGTATTTCCCCGCAACCCTGAACCCTGAACCCGGTTTTGTTTCTCCGCATTGGTGGATTTTTCCAACCCACCTGTTTATTCTAGGTCTCCCGCCTTAATCGTGTATCAAATTCACTGCCGCTGAATAGAGTTATCGTATTGTGGAATCAACCCCTTGATTTATCTAAGGGTTAACCTATTGAAATGATTGTGTTTCCTCAATCCTAAACCCAACCCTCAAATGGATATTACCCCATTTTTCATCTTCTGGAGCATGTTTTATGGCTGTGCATCGTTTCAAGTCCTCTTGGCTGGTATTGGTGGGCGTGGTTTGCCTTGGAATCTATTTTCACTCTCAATTCTGGTTGTCAGAGCAAACCGTTTCCGCAACTGGTGTCCCGGCTGAGTTGGTAACGGTCTCTCCGCAAACGGGATCAAGACTCTTAAGTGAAACTCACCCGGTGGAGTCGTTTTCAGTGTTGCAGGCCCGGCTTCAGTCAGCCGGCGGGGTCATTGTCGAACCGGTGATGACTGGGCTGGAGCGGCGTCTGAGTGGGACTCCCGACCATATAACCATTGAATGGAAGGTATTGCCGGGCGTGGACCCAGAGCAGATCGAGCTTGAGTTTCCAGGAATTGACGAGGTTGAGCAAACAGTTGACGGTCAGTTGGTGCTGCATCAGCAGCCAGACACGACGCTACGAATTGCCGGTGTGAAAGCCTGGCAGGAAATGCTTGCTCAAACGATTGAGATTCCGGTCACGGTGGTGTACCAGGGGGATGGGCGAATCAAGCTGAGCCCCGGCACTTATACCACCAGTGACGCGCTTCAGATCAGCCTGCAGGTTGTGACGAGGCGGGGATTTGCTCCAAACGCGACACTGACGGTGACGAGTGGGGCGGATAGCGGCGCCGGGACGTTGCGCGACCAGATCGTAGCGGCAACGGCAGGCGATACGATTGTGTTTTCCGGGGTATCAACCGTGACGCTGACGACCGCCGAACTGCTCATCAACAAGGATCTGACGATTGATGGCGGTGCCGGGGTAACGGTGACCCGGAGCACGGCTGGTGGAACTCCGAATTTCAGAATATTCAACATCAGCAGTGGGGTGATGATGAATAACCTCTCGATCACCAACGGAAACGTGAGTGGCGGTGATGGCGGGGGGATTATCAATAGCGGAACGTTAACCATGACCGGCAGTACCATCTCTGGGAACACCCTCACTGGGAGTTTTCCTCTAGGAGGGGGGATTTTCAATATGGGGGCTCTCATCCTCACCAACTGCACCATTTCCGGCAATCTGAACATAGGAAGTACAGCGAGTTTGGGGGGCGGAATTCGCAGCCATGGACCTGTCACCCTCCTCAATTGTACTATTACCGGCAACACCAGTCTTGGAGGTAACCCCTTTGGAGGCGGCGTTTCTCTCGGCAACGGGGGCACCATGAACCTCCGAAACAGCCTCATTGCTGGAAATTCAGCCAACCAGGGCATCGATATTTTTGGAACCATAGTTTCACTGGGCTACAACTTGATTGGCAATACCGCCAATACCACCATCACTGGTGACACCACCGGAAATATCCTGAACGTCAACCCCATGCTTGGAGGGCTGGCGTCAAACGGTGGGCCGACCCAAACCCATGCCTTGCTGACCGGAAGCCCGGCGATTGACGCTGGTACAACGACCAGCGCTCCGCTGACGGACCAGCGTGGATTTGGTCGCTCTGGCAATACTGACATCGGTGCGTTTGAATTCAATGGGTTGACGCCGACGACGGTGACTTCGATGGTGCGGGCTTCAGGGAATCCGGTTTGTGCTGGAGCGTTGGTGGACTGGACCGTGACCTTTGGGGCATCGGTCACCGGAGTAACCAGTACCAACTTTGCCGTGGTCGGTGGGACTGGGACGAGCATTACCAATGTCACAGGATCGGGAACGACCTGGACGGTGACAGTCAACACGGGAACAGCCGGAACGGCGTCGCTGGGGTTGAATATGGTGAACTCAACCGGGATTGCGCGACCGATATCCAATTTGCCGTTTACTGGGCAGACGTACACCGTGGATACCCCGCCAACGGTGAATGCCGGGCCAGACCAGATGGTGTGTGCAAGTAGCCCAACTGTCACGCTGGCAGGTGTCGTTGGCGGTACCGGGAGCAACGGAACGTGGAGCGGAGGCGGAGGCACCTTCACGCCAAACAACACCACGTTAAATGCCACCTACACGCTCTCGGCAGGCGAAGTCTCAGCCGGAATGGTGACGTTGACATTGACGACCAATGACCCGGCTGGACCCTGCGGGAGTGTTTCGGATACGGTCACGATTACCATTGGAAGCTGCCTTGGGTTGCTGGTAGCCGATACCACAAACAACCGGATTCAGGGTTTTAACGGGACCGACTGGAGCGTGATTGGCGTTGGAACGGTCGGCACTGGAAATGGCCAGTTCCGATTGCCGGAAGCGGCTGTGGTTGATGGAGCGGGACGGATCTATGTGGCGGACACGGGAAACAACCGCATCCAGTGGTCAACCGACAATGGAGCGACCTGGGCCAACTTTGCCACCAATGGCACGGCAACCAATCAGGTGAAAGCGCCGCAAGGACTGGCG
>JACQXX010000176.1 GCA_016208495.1 Acidobacteriota bacterium
CGCTTCCCCTTTGGTTTTCAGGCGTTCAATTTGTTCCAACCGGGCTCGTTGCGGCGCTCCCTGCACTTCCAGTTTGACCACATTCGCATTCGCCTGGATGCAGATGTCGTCGACATTGAGGCAGGGTGGATTGATTCGGTGATTGGCAGACCACGATTTGACGATGCTGCAGGCTTGTTGCCACGCACACCGCCGCCATCGTTCTGAGAGCTGATTTTCCGGCGACGGCGGCCCGATCAGGTTCGCCTCATCACCTGGGATTTCCCCATATTTATTTGGTACTTGCTGCCCCGTCGCAATCAAAAAGTTGACCAGCCTCTGGACCACCAGCATATACACCGAGGCCACTTCATCGAGCTGCTTGAGCTTCCCGACATTGGCCGCTTCCAGTTTGAGGTGGTTGATCGCTCGCTTCATCGTTCCCTCAGTCCAGATTTGGGTTTGATCAACTCATTTCTGAAAGAATTATAAACCAGTAATATCACTTCTATAGATTTTCAGAATAAGAAACCACGGAATGCACGGAACACACAGAAAATAAATCCAGATTCTTCAATGGTTTCTGAGACTTCCCAAAATAGAGACTCAGGAAATATTTATCTGAAAAGCTATAGCAACCAGAAACATTTCGACTTACTCTTCAAATCCTCATAAATTTTATGAGTTAAGACCCGTTTTAGATAAACTCAATGATTGGTTTCGATACTTGAGAGATAGCCGATTATGGCATGAAACAGGTGATTTAGGGTAAGCCCAATTTGTGCGTTGGGGTCGAGTTTCGAAATTGTTTCCTTTTGTCGTTCAGCACGGACCAAAGCGGTGTCAAGCCACCGCACTCCAAAAATAGAAAGCGAGGAGCGATACAGTCGGTTTTCCAACTGCTCGCTACTCGCTACTCGCTACTTCGCTATTTGGTTTCTATAGAAAGCGAGGAGCGATACAGTCGGTTTTCCAACTACTCGCTACTCGCTACTTCGCTACTCGCTACCTTGCTACTTCGCTATTTGGTTTCTTCAGCCTTCTTTTTGACGGCTTCGACATTGAGGGTAATTTTGACCAGGTTGCCAACCGTCAGGCCGCCGTTTTCCAGGGTTTTGCCCCAGGTGATGCCGTAATCCTGCCGGTTGAGGGTCAGGTCGCCGGCAAAGCCAATCCGTTGATTTCCAGAAGGATCTTTGACTTTCCCAACCAGGCGGAAGGGAATGGTGATTTCCTTGGAAACACCATGCATCGTGAATGTACCGGTGCAGAACAGGTTTTTGCCTTTTTTGGTGACTTTGGAACTCTTAAAAGTAATTTCCGGAAATTTTTCAACGTCAAAAAAGTCGGCGGTCCGCAAATGTTTGTCGCGACCGTCAATGCCGGTATCAACGCTTTCGGCCTTGATGGCTACTTCGACGGAAGATTTGGTGACATCGCCTTCGTCGTGGACAATTGCACCTTTTAAGCTGGTAAATTTGCCGGTCACCTGACTGACGGTCATGTGTTCAACTGAAAACCCAACGGTGCTATGTGCCGGGTCAATGGCATAGGTTTCAACTTTGGGGTCCGCGGCCAGAACCGTGAGGCTCGCCGTCAGGGTCAGAAGCAGCAGGGCTGCACGAACCATTGTTTGTACTACCATGATCAAGAAATTCCTCCAAAGGGTTAATTTTTCAATTGTTCGTCAAAATTGGCTGAGGTTGAAAGTGGATCAAGTGATGCTTGATTGGATTTCGGCTGCAAGGGCAGGGTGACGTGAAAGCGGCTGCCATGCCCTTTCCCGGTTGATTCCGCCCAAATTCGCCCGCCGTGGGCTTCAGCATAGCTTTTCGCAATTGATAATCCCAAGCCGGTTCCGCGAGCTGAAAACTCGTACCGCCCAGACATATGCGTGGATGGGTCTTTGCTGGTGTAAAACTTGTCGAAAATTCGATCCACCTCGCCGGGGTCAATGCCGATGCCGGAATCTTCGATGACGATGTGAATTTCATCAGCTTCCTGTCGCAGCCTGACATTGATTTCACCGTGATCGTGGGTGAATTTAATGGCGTTCTGAATCAGATTGAGGAGGAGTAACTCGATTTTTTCGGCATCAATCGTCAGCACCATTGCCGGAGGAACTTCCGCCAGCAGACGCTGGTTGCGCAAGTGTGCAAATCCCTGAAGTTCCCGGATGATGGTGTGAATGATCTGTGCCAGGTCGTGCTCACCTGGGTTGAGAGTGATGTAGCCTTCACTGATGCGGAGCATTTCCAGGATGTTGTTGAGGCTGTCCGTCATGCGGGAGGTCATTTCACGGCAGGTTTTGAGGGATTGGCGCTGCCTGTCGGTCAACTTCCCAAAAAATTCATCCAGCAGGATTTCGGTGTATCCGCTAATGACGGTAAGCGGTGTCCGGAGTTCGTGTGAGGTGACAATCAAGAAATTGTTTTTCATCTGGTCGAGTTCCTGCAGGCTGCGCGAAACTTCCTGTTCCTGCTGGTACAGCCGCTGCAACTCGCGCATGGACTCGACAATCATCAGATTCTTTTCTTCCAATTCGCTATACAGCGCTGCCTTTTCAATCACAATCGCCGCCTGATGGGCAAATGACTCAGCCATCCGCCGATCCGATTCAGTAAACGCCACCCGGTTCTTGGGACGCCGAATATCCAGAATGCCCACAATTTTACCGCTGCTTGAAAAAATCGGAACGTCCATCAGGCCAAAAATGCCATCCCGTGCCAGCCGTTCCCGGACATCCACTTCGGGGAACGTCGAGGTGTCGTTGACAATGACGGTCTGGCCTTTCTGGGCCGCTTTGCCCGCAATGCCCTCGCCAAATTGAACAATCAATGGTTCTTCGTGCCACTGGTGATTGATCCAGACGGGGCGGAAGACCACGGTTTCCTTTTCGATCAGTCCAATGCCTCCGGGCTCGCCATCCACAAGCTGGGCGCCTTCTTCGGCAATTTTTTTCAAGACCGTGCTAAGGTCCAGTTCGGAATTGATGATGCGGATACTTTCCAGCAACTGGCGCAAGGTACTCACGCGCTGGTCCTGAAGCTGGCGGAGGTGAGCCAGTCGTTCCTGCTGTCGCCGAAACAGTCGCTGCATGCGCCATTCATACATGCCGTAAATCGCACTGGCTCCGATCCCGACATAAATCAAAAAGGCCCACCACGTCAGCCAGGGGGCTGGTTTGATGCGGAAGCGAATGTGTGGGCCTTTGGTGATGTTTCCCGCGTAGTCTCGGCCCCACACTCGAAACTCATAGCTCCCCGCCGGCAGCCGGGTATATTCCTTTTTGAAATCTTTTTTCCAGGCGGAAGGTGCCTCATCAAACCCAACCAGTTGAACCTGATAGGTGGTTGCGTCTTCGTGAACGTAGGAAAGCAGCGAATATTCAAACACCAGGTTATTTTCGTCATATCTGAGGGGTGGTGGTTCAAAGCGGCTGGTTTCAGACCGACGCAATTCCTGGCCATTGATCAGAAATCGTTCCAGATGAAGCGGTTTCCGGACTCGATCTTCCTGTGACTGTCCTGGAGCGAGCATCACCGTCCCTTCGACCGTACCAGCCCAAATATTCCCACGACTATCAACCAGTGATGCCCCAAGATTGCATTCCATACTTGGCAGGCCATCTTCCGTGGTGTAGGTAAACAGGTCAAAGGCCGCCGGGTTATCTGGCGTCGGTGATCGGGGCGTCAACCGGGAAATACCTTTGTTGGTAAACAGATACACTCGTTTCTGGGCATCCAGGCAAATTTGATTGACCGTGGCGTTGGGCAATGCTGGTTGGGACGTGTCAGTCAGGTGAAGCCAGGGGGCTGTGGGGTTTGCCGGATCAAACCGGACCGCTCCGCCGCCGGCGGTTCCCACCCAAAGCTGGCGTGAGACCGGTGACCCCACCACTTCTTCCAGGCTCATCACGACATTGTTGGGCAACTGGGAATTCCCGGTATGAAAAGTCGTCCACTGGCCATTGCGAAAACACCCAAGACCGCCGCCATCGGTTCCAACCCAGAGCGTTTCGTTCCCATCCGCCCTCTGGCTCAAATAAAGGCACATCACCAGGTTGTTGGGGATTTGGGAATTTTTGGTATCCCACACCGTCCATTTTCCGGTTTCGTCAAACAGCGCGATACCCCCGCCATAGGTCGCCACCCACAGAGCCTGTTTCCCGTCAACTGTCCAGGTGGGTTGGAGCGACCAGACCAGATCGTGGGGAATTCCTGAGTTTTTGGTGGTATAAACCGTCCATTGGCCGTTTTTGAGGGTTGCCAATCCACCGCCATTGGTGGCGATCCAGAGTGTGGGAATACCGTCAGATCCTTTGGTTTCAAGTAAATCCAGGACACGGTTGTTTGGCAGGCCAGAATTTTGCGTGTCATAGGTCACCCATTGACCATTTTCAAGTTTGGAAAGTCCTCCGCCTGCCGTGCCCACCCATAGCGCCCGCCGGTTTCCAGTGATTGATTCGAGCAGGCTCATCACGGGGACGTGCTGGGTTTGTTCAGCCGCAGGCTGGTATACCTTCCACTGATCCAGTTTCAGCCGGGCAAGTCCGCTGAGCATCCCAATCCACAGGGTGGTGGTGCCAAGCGGACCCGGACTGCGACCAATGGTCCAGATGCCGTCATTGAGCAGGCCGGAGGTTTTGTGATTGAGCACTTTCCACTGACCACGGGCAAAGCGGACAATGCCGCCGCCATAGGTCCCGATCCACAGCGTTGTTGAACCGTCGGGTTCCTGGATTGGCAACATGGTGCGGACGATATTATTCGGCAACCCGGAATTGGAGGTGTCATACACTGTCCATTGACCCTGATCGAGCCGGGCCAGACCGCCACCTGCGGTGCCGGCCCAGAGCGTCCGTTTTCCATCGCGTGTGATGGTCTGGGTAATGCAAAAAATACCGTCCTTGGGAAGCCCTGAATTTTTGGTGGTGAAGGTCGTCCACTGATTCTCCTTCAAACACCCTAATCCGCCGACGGTTCCAACCCAAAGCGATTGCTTTCCGTCCAGGTCGGAGGTTTGGAAAAGACTGGTGATTCGGTCGTGCGGCAATCCAGAGTTTTTCGTCGTGTAGCAGGTCCAGGTGTTGTTTTCCAGTTTGGCCAGACCTTGATTTGAAGTTCCAACCCAAATGGACTGTTTCCCATCGGGTGCGGTTGATTCAAGCAGGCACCGGATTTCATTGCCGGGGAGCTTTCCTTCCTGGGCTTCATACTGTTGCCACTGATCATCTTTGAGACGGAGCAGTCCGCCGCCATTGGTCCCAAACCAGAGGGCACCATCCCTGGTACACAAAATTGTATAGATATAATTGGACAGATTGCGCGTCGGCAGGTTGACGACGGTCCAGGTCCGGTCATTGTAAAAGGCGGCGCCATCCTGTGTGCCGACCCAGAGATACCCTTTGATATCAAAGGCCAGCGAGGTCACTGTATTTTGCGGCAGTCCATCTCGATCAGTAAACGAGCGAAAAACAAAGTCGCCGGCATCTTCCAAATCCGGGCCGGGTTGAGTGGCCACCGGAGGTGAACTGGTTGCAGGTTGGGAGACAGCGAATCCCTGACCAGCCAGCAGGCTGCAAACCAGAAAAAGTCCAACCAATCGTGCCAGCCACCGCATTGGCCTGCCTCGTTTTTGGACCCCCCATCCAACCAGCAACTCTTTTGGGAGGAATCTTTATGTTTGGGATTGTCAGGCGAAGTGATGCGAAACCATGCACCAGACAAAGAGGTTCTGGCAAGCACTTTGACGGGAGCGGGTTGGACTTGAATGTGCAATCACGAGAATCTTCGCCTGAGTAGCTCGCTTTTCTGCTACAATTTGTCTTGCCTGGTACCACCTTTTATCCTGCAATGTAGTGCTCATTCCGTTTTCAAGCTGTCGTCGCTCATTCGAAAAATGGGCTAAAGGATTGAAAGAGGTTCACCTTCCGAAGCCCCAATCAACATCACTCAGCTTTAAACTCTTCATCCTGTGAGGTTTATGTGAACCTTCAACCATTCACAACCTGGCTGGGTTTATACCGAATGGGGAAAGATGTGTTGGCTCAGCCGGGTTGGCAAATGCTCAATCTGTTGGCTGGCGGACGCTGGCTCCTCGGGCCTGGACTGTTGATGGCACTGGTATGGTCTGGTAATCAACTGGCTGTCTCGGGGCAGGTGTACCGATTTACTTCCTACAGCGTCAACACCGGGCTCCCGCATAACAGTGTGTATTGTCTGTTTCAAGACAGCAAAGGCTATATGTGGTTTGGGACGGAAGCCGGAATTTGCCGGTTTGATGGGCTGAAATACACCACGTTTACCGTTCGAGATGGGTTGGCTGATCCGGTCGTGCGCGATATTTTTGAAGATCGCCGCAATCACCTCTGGGTGGTTACTGAAAGCGGCGTCAGCCGGTTTGATGGGCTGCGGTTTACTTCGTTTAAGACGGCCCAGGGATTTTCCCCCGAGGAAGCCTATTCCGGACTGTGCAGCCGTGATGGGAGGCTCTGGTTTGGCACGGCTGATGGGTTGCTCCGGTATGACGGCCAGACCTTTACCCGGTTTGGCAAAGAGCAGGGGGTCCCCACCGGTCGCATCTGGTCGCTGGTTGAGGACCAGGCCGGCACCATCTGGCTTGGAATCCGGGGCGAGGGCTTGCTCCGCTATGATGGAAAAACGTTTACCCGGTTTGGGATCAAGGACGGTTTGCCCAATGAAGTGATTTTCGGTCTCGCTGAGGATCCACGTGGCGGACTCTGGATCACAACGGATCAAGGGCTGGTGTTTTATGATGGGTTTCGGTTTCGGACCTACTCGCTTCCTGAAGGATTGCCAATTTCCAAGACCAATCAAGTGGTGATTGACCGTTACTACCGAATTTGGGTGACGACGTTTGGCGGCGGACTGTGCCGACTCGAAGATGGTAAATTTGTGGTGTTTAATCGTGCCAACGGGGTTCCAGACAATTACCTCACGTCAATTACCCTCGATTATGAAGGCAATGTCTGGTGTGCCACCCGCTCAAGCGGAGTGTTTCGATTTAGCAGCGAACAGTTTGCCAGCTACACTCAGCTCAGTGGGTTAAGCGAAGGCCGGGTCAGTGCCCTTGGGGAAACTCCGGATGAGACCCTCTGGGTGGCCTCGGTTGATGGTGGGTTGCGAACCCTTTCCAAATCAGGTGACGTGAATCGGCTGGGGATATCTGACGGACTGCCGGACAAAGATATCTGGACGCTTTATATTGATCGGCGGCAACGAATCTGGGCCAGTAGTTATCACGGGCTCTTTTGTCGGGAAAATGGTCGCTGGCGAAAATTTAGTCAGGAAGAAATCGGTGCCCGTGAGCGAATAACTTCGATAATCGAAGACCTGCAGGGAAATATCTGGCTTGGGTCATATCCATCAACCAGTAATGGGGTATTGCGCTATGATGGGAAGTCCTTCACGTTGTTTTCCACTGATCATGGGCTGAGCAGCAATTCGGTCTCAGGGTTAATGGTTGATCACACCGGAACCCTCTGGGCCTGTAACGAACGAGGCGTGAGTTGCTTTAACGGTCAGCGGTTTACCTCACTGACCCCGGCGGATGGGTTACCCAGCCGGCGGGTCAGTTGTGCGCTCGAAGATGAGCGAGGGGTGATCTGGCTTGGCACTGATAGTGGATTGTGTCAGTTAGCAAATGGAAAAATCGCCAAAGTGTACACCTCCGATGATGGTCTGGTCGGTAATGTCATTCGCTCGTTAAACAGTTGCCAGGGGTTGCTCTGGGTAGGTACCACGCGGGGCATCTCCCAGTTTAATGGCACGACCTTTCGCAATTTTACGACTCAGGATGGCCTGGTGAGTGATGATGTCAGTTTTGGGGCCTGCCTGACCCGGCTCGATGGCGGGACCTGGTTTGGGACCAACGATGGCGTTTCAAGGTATAAAGCCGCCAAGGAGATTTCGCTTCCCGTTCCGCCCCGGCTGGCCTTAAGCACGGTTCGGATTCAGGAAAAGACCGTGGAAATCATTCCCGAGGATAATCAGGTTTCATTACAATTGCCCCCGTTATCCTACTTTGAAAATACGCTGACCTTTGAATTTGCCGCGCTGTCGTTTATTGACCCGGCGGCGGTCCGCTATCAATTTCGCCTGGAAGGGTTTGACCCAAACTGGTCGTCACCGGTGAGCGAACGCTTTGTCCGGTATACCAATCTGCCGCCTGGAAATTACCGGTTTTTCATCAAGGCCAGTTCCGCCAATGGTGTCTGGTCGGAACCCCAATCCATTCAGGTCACAATTCAGCTTCCATTCTGGCAAACCTGGTGGTTTCGATTTCTGGTGATTGTGCTGGTGACAACTATTATCGGAGCGATCTATGCCGCCAATATTTATCGCCTCAAGCGAAAACAGGAAGAAAAACTGGCGGTCCTTCGGCAAATCCAGGAACAGCGGATCAAAAGCCTTCGGGAACTACTCGAAAGCATCCGGGTCATCAACTCGAATCTGGAGCTTGAAAACGTGCTCCAAAATATTGCCGAGGAAAGCGCCCGGCTGGTGGATGGTGAACCCGGTGGCATCGGGCTGGTTGAAAACGGCAAAGTTTGTTTCCGGCGTTTGTGGCGGCAGGATCACTGGGAGCCATCGCCGCTTGAATTCCATCTGGGCGATGGGGTTGCCGGAAAAGTTGCCCAAACCTCCCAACCGATGATCATCAATGATCCGGCACAATCAACCGATGTGATTTATCCGGAACTGGTTGAGGAATATTATGTTCACGGATGGATGGATGTCCCGATTGTCGCCCGGTCCGGTCAGGTCGTCGGCGTGCTGGATGTCAGGCGCAAAGTTGGACGGCCTCCGTTTTCCGAATCCGATTGCCATTTGATTGAAGCCCTGGCTCATCAGGCTGCCGTGGCGATTGAAAATGCCGGGTTGTATGGTGAACTGGAAGAGAAGAATTTGATGGTGGTCGAGTCCATGCACGAACTGGAAAAGCTCTATAAGCAGGAACGCGAAGTCACCCGCGCGCTGCAGGATATTGACCGCATGAAGACCAATTTCATTACGGTGATGTCGCACGAAATGCGGACTCCGCTGACGGTTATTAAAGGGTACAACGAAGCCATTTTGGATCAGTACTTCGGCCCGTTGACTCCGATTCAGGAAAAATCATTACAAACCTGTCAGCGAATGGTCGAGCGGCTGGTGTGCAGCTTTAACGACATTTTGGAAATGCTCAAAATCAACGAAGGCCACGTTGAGCTGCGTTATGAACGGGTCAACCTCCGGACACTGATTGAAGACGTTCTGGGGGATCTCTCCAACTTTGTCGAAAACCGACACCAGCACATCACGCTCGAATCACCCGCCGAATTTCACATTGAGATTGATAGCGACAAAATCCGGATGGTGCTGCTCAATTTGATTCAAAACGCGATTAAGTTCACCCAGGACGGCGGCGAGATTACGATTTCGATCAAACATGCCAGCGGGCAGGCGCACCTGTGCGTTGAAGACAGCGGCATTGGACTTGACCAGGGTGAGGTGGAAAAAATCTTTGACCGTTTTTATACCAGCCCTGATGCCTCGACCCACACTTCGGGGCGGTTTGAATTTTTAGCCCGTGGCACTGGCCTTGGATTGGCGATTGCCCGGAGCTATGTCGAAGCCCACTTCGGCAAAATCTGGGCGGAATCTGACGGACCTGGCCTCGGAAGTCGCTTTTATGTGGTGTTGCCGCTGTCGCAAGCTGGCAAAGAAGACAGCGGCACCTGGCAGGTTTCCCAGCTTCTGTCAGGTCGAACCCGTGACCGGTTGTAATGTCTTTTGGAGCGCGGCAGCGATTTAGGGCTGAGGGTATCGGGCTAAGGGCTAAGGGAAATACAATATTTCCAATATTTTAGCCTTCCCATAATACGAGGGCCTCGTTCCAAAATGGTATTAAGTACCTTATCATAAGTTTCCTGAGATATTGGGTTTGGTAAGTGGTTGATCTTTTTCGTGTTTTTCGTGTTTTTCGTGGTTAAAATGTCTGGAAATTTTCGGTAAGGTACTTATTCAAGCTGGATCCTCTATTTCGACAGAACCGGATAACTCAGCTTCGATTTCTTCAATGGTCGGGAGGCAGGTATCGAGCGGTTCGGGTAAGGCGCGGACAAGCTGGTATTCGGCCACGCCCATCGGCTTATCAATTCCAGACAGGGCGTATTCCGCAACGAGTCGCTTTTTGGTTTTGCAGAGCAGCAGTCCAATCGTAGGCCGGTCATCAGAAGCTTTGACCTGGGCATCCACGGCGGCGAGGTAGAAATTGAGCTGTCCAGCATGTTCGGGTTTGAACGCCGTCGCCTTGAGTTCCACCACGACATAACATTTGAGCCGGGTGTGGTAGAACAACAGGTCAATGAAAAACTCGTCGCCTTCGACTTCCAGCCGGAACTGGCGGCCAACAAAGGCGAACCCGGCCCCAAGTTCCAGCAAAAAACGGGTAATGTGTCGGATCAAGGCGGTCTCGATGTCCCGTTCGTGTGCTTCATCGCCAAGGCCAAGGAAATCGAAGTGATACGGATCCTTGAGGATTTCCCTGGCCAGATTTGCCTGTGAAGGAGCAAGCCGGTGGTGAAAGTTGGTGATTGCCGCTCCTTGACGAAGATGCAGCTTGTTCTTGATGTGCACTTCCAGCGTCGTTCGGGGCCAACCTTGCTGGACAGCCTGGATGGCGTACCATTCCCGTTCGGCAGGGTCAGCAATTTTGGTCAAAAGGATGACAATGTGGAACCAGGGCAATTGGGCAGCAGTCTGCTGCCCAATTTGAAGATCTGGGCACACCTGGGCGAAATATTTTATGTATTTGAGGTTACGGCTGGAAAACCCCTTCATTTTTGGGAACTCTTCGCGCAAATCGGAGGAAAGCCGGTCAATCACTTTGGCGCCCCACCCTTGACGATTCTGACGTTCCAAAATATCTGTGCCAATTTGGTGATACAGCCGAATTTGTTCCTGGTTGGCGGCCAACAAGACTTGTTGTCGAGCGTGGTTGATTCGTTGTTTGAGCGAAGCAAGCCAGTCTGGATAATCTTCAGGAATGATCAGTGATTCTTTGCCCATAGCTTCGGTTCTTTCCTTTCCAAATGTGCATTCAGGCTCTCTTCCGATTCTGTACCACCACAACTGGTCATCGCAAGAAACCGTCTCGATCAGATCAAGATGAACGGTCTTTCAACATTTTGGTTGATTTACTCGGTTGCGGAAAGGTCGGTTTTCGCCCGCAGGGCGGTGGAAAGTAGCCGGGGAGCCTGCTTTGAGGCGCACCCACCCGAATCCAGGCCCGAACAGGTTCGCGCCCGGCAGGACGCTGGATCAGAATCTCAAAGAGTTCAAAAAATTGCTTTCTGTAAATTTTCCCGTGATGGATTCGATGAATTGGAAACCCAGGGTTTTCAACCTGCGAAGCAGGTGGGAGAAAGTAGCCCCCGGTGCAACCGGGGGATCAGTTGGTCGTTCCTCCCAACCTGCGCAGCAGGTGGCAGAGAGTGCCTGACGAAATTCATGGCACTCGGGGGATACCGGTGACGGCACGTGACCTGGACGGAGACCAGGGGCTGACGCACCCCGGCTTGAATGCCGTCCCTGCGGGACTCCGATCCTTATCCTGGCGTTTATGACAGCAATCGGAGGGATACCGTGACGGCACGTGACCTGGACAGAGTGACTCAACCTTCATCTCTGAAAAGATCAAGTTTCCGCTGGTATCGTTCAACCGCATCGGCAGCGGTTATTCGCAATTCTGAATGGAAAGTAAAGAACGCCAGCCATTTCAGCAATTGCAGTTTGTTCAGCAATTTCGGGTCATTGGTGTAATAACCAACAGTTTCCACAGCTCTCAGCTCAATTGAGGAAAGTTTGAGCAAAGTGATTGCCTGAATCATTCCATTTGAAAGATCGTCAGGTGAAATCTGGCTCAACACTGCCGCGACTTCTTCTCTGTATTCAAAAAAGTGACCGCCCCGCAGCATCCCCAAAAGCGCCGTCACCACCTCACCACTCACCAGTCCAAGCTGAACCAAAGCGCATGCTGCTTCCCTTCGCACCGGAGAGGACTCATCGCGTTGTAGCCTCAATAGTGCGGGTACCACCCCTTCACTCACCGTACCGAGTTCTCCTAACGCTTTGACCGCTTTACATCTTACCTCAAAATCTTCATTTCGCAGTAACCCCACCAACATTGTCACCTTCTCTCCACCTTCTGGACTGCACTGAACCAATGCCTCCCCCGCCTCCCTCCGCACATCTGAATCCTCATCCTGCACCAACCCCACCAACGCTTCCACTACCTCTTTACTCCCCACCCCAAGCTGTTCAAATACCCTAACCGCACCCACCCGCGCCAACCGGTGCTCATGCTGTGTCAATCCCAAAACCGCTGTCACCACCTCTTCATTCACCACCCCAAGCTCACCTAATGATCTAGCAGCACTCTCCTGCACCCTATAAGATTTATCCTGCAGCAACTCCATCAATGCCTTCACAACCTCTCCACTCCCAGCACCAAACACCCCCAACAACCTGGCTGCATTCTCCCGCACATTCGGGGATTCATTCGGTAGCAGTCCCACAAGCTCCGTCACTACGTTTTCACCCTTTGCCTTAAGCTGAACTAATGCCCATGCCGCTTTAAACCCCACATCAGAGTCCTTATCCTTCATCAGCTCCAATAACCCTGTCACCACCTCTTCATTCACTACTCCAAGCTCGCCCAATGCGAAAGCTGAATTCTTCCGAACATCTGAATTTTTATCTCGCAGCAACCCCACTAACGCCTTCACAACGTCTTTACTCCCCACTCTGAGCTTACCCAATACACTCACCACATCCGCGCTCACCCTTCCCTTATTGTGCTTGTTCTGTAACAACTCCAAAACCGTTGTCACCACTTCTTCATTCCCTCTCCCAAGCTGAACCAATGCTAAAGATGCTTCAAAGTTCGCAGAATCCCAGAGTAGTAAGCCCGCCAACCCTATCACCACCTCTTTGTTAATCACTCCAAGTTTTCCTAATGCTCTCGCCGCAGATCCCCTCGCATTTAGACTCTTATCTTGAATCAGCCCCAATAATCCCGTCACAACTTCTCCACTGTAGTCCCTGCTGTTTCCCAAAGCCCTTGCTGCTGTTGCCCTTATATACTCATCATCTAAGTAGGTGATAAAAAGTCCCTTGACACTTGTGTATACTCCCAAAACGGTTGAACCATGAAAAAAGGAACGAAGCCAAATGGGATTCAAACTGAGAGAATCAGAACGCCAAGAGCAGAAGGAAATAATTGCGCACACGCAGGATGCAACCA
>JACQXX010000177.1 GCA_016208495.1 Acidobacteriota bacterium
CTCAACCACGATTGGCCAGCTTTTTGGGCCTTTTACCGCCGACAACTACATCAACGATTGTATGGATCATCTTCTTCACAACCTGTTACAAAGATGGAACTTGCCGCCGCCGCTTGATCTTAACTCAAAGTAGCCGCACCCTTTTGAATTTGACCCCATCATTCCGTTCAGCCTGGGAGGGGCCAGCACGCTCAACAATATTCAGCTTTTATGTCGCAGGTGTAATCTTACCAAAGGGAATCGGCTTTAAGTTTGAATGTGGGGTATGAGTCAGATTCAGCCTTCAGAATTGGGTTTCGATTCAAGTTTTAAGCCAGATGAGGATGATTCAAATTGTGAGAACACATCTTCTGTGGAGTCAAAAAAGAATCCACGAGTGAAAGCTAAATGTAAATCTCTGTTTGTGAATAGGTTACCTGCTGTATAGATTCTAACGGTGTTGCCGTTACGGAAAAAACAAACTTTTGACTGCAATTGCTAGATACCAAAGAGAGTTATAAAAATGTTGTCATGGAAACTTTTTTGAAGTGAATTTGCAAAATCACGCCGGTGTGGATTTTGAATCCAACCAGAGAGAATGACCTCCGTGTGTGCTTCTCTCCCCCTCGGCTGACAACAAGGTATCAAGGAAAAAATCAACCTCAGTCACAGACCATCGGCAGGACTGTTTCAGACCAATTTCGTGGTTTCTGAAAATGTATGTACCGTTGCTGGTGCATTAGCGGTACCCACGTACCGGCTTGATTGAAGAAATTTGGAGTCCTCCGCAGCCCGGAACCACAATGGAATTGCTCACTTTGGATTATTTCTGTTGGAAGATTGAGAGTTGAACGTAATTTTATTCTAAACACCTTAACATCAATTATTTAAAAGAAAACTGAGATATTTGCTGGTGCATTGGCGGTACCAGAATTTCTATACACTGTAATGTTTACAAGAAATCAAACAGTTTTTCACTGACAAGCCTCCGATCTTAGATTCTGACTGAGACAGGAAGATAAGCCAGGAAATGACGTCAAATATCGAGGAGTTTATGAAAAAATTTGCTGGTGCATTGGCGGTACCTCGCTGGTGCATTGGCGGTACCCGCTGGTGCATTGGCGGTACCCTGCTGGTGCATTGGCGGTACCCTGCTGGTGCATTGGCGGTACCCCGCTGGTGCATTGGCGGTACCAGTCGTCCATGTAACCTGTTGATTGATTTGTACTTGCAGCCGTTTTTTTGAGCTGAATACTATTTAAATACTTATTTAAATACTTCTTAAATACACACACACATGTGGAAAGTGGTCAGATGGCTAGATTTTGTGTGTGTGTTAGAACAAAATTTTGCCCTTTCCGAAAAAAAACTTGCTTACCAGATAAGGCATTCGGAATACTGTTCCAACTGAATCACTCCAAACATAACAATCCTTGTCACGCGCAATTCGAATTCAAATGACTACTGAAACTGAACCCCAGGAAACCCGAGATGTTCAGGTTCTTGAGAAGATTCGACCTGAACTCAATCTTGAAAAATGGTCCATCTGGCAACCGTCAAGTTCCAGGCGGGAACTGAAAACTCGTATTTTGCAGCGAGAATTTTACCTTCAGGATGGCAATAAAATAACCGCCAAAGTCAAAATTGCTCCGACAACCGAAGGCGCACTGACCACCGAAGACCAAAAAACATACTACGCACTGGTAAGACAATGGGAAGAACAAGGACGGCCAAACACTGGAACCCCGTTTTCGCTCCGCCGGCTGGCCAAAATTCTGAGAAAACGCTGGGGAAATGATGCCATTGAAACGATTACCAAATCGCTCAGCCGACTTCGAGGCACATTGTTTACCTGGGAAAACTCGTTCTTCGACAAATCAAGCGGGGAAACAATCGAATTTTTAGACACTTTTAACATCATCTCCGAGTTGAAAATCATTCGCCGTAAAAAGGATGGGGCCGTCAACAAAGAGATGGGATATTTCAAATTCAACAACTTTATTCTCAAAAACCTGTTTGCCAATTACACCAAGCCATTGCTCTTCGATGTTGTTTTTGGTTTTCGGAGTGAGATTGCACAGCTTCTGTATACTCACATTGATCTCATGCTGTGCGACAAAATGGTGTATGAACGACGCAGTAAAGAACTTTTTGAAGATTTGGGGATTACAGGCACCTCCTATGATCAAAAAAGAAGTAAGCGAAAACAGGTTCTTGAACCTGCGCTGGCTGAACTTCGCAATGTTCCACTTTCCAAAGGTGGACTGATCGTCATGGCCATGTTGGAAGAAACCAAAGACAAAAAAGACTACAAGGTGATTTTTGGCAAAGGGAATTACCAGTCACAATCCTCCTCTGATACTCCAGTAACAGTGCCAATGCCAGAGAGTGACCTCGTTCCTCAGAAAAAGAAGGTCGAGACCCCAGTTCAAACCCGTGCGCAAACCCAGTTTAAACAGCCGACATTGAACGAAAAGCAAGGGGAAGTACTGGTAAGTCACTTTAATGAAATTTTCTTCAATTTGGGCATTTTAAGCTCGCAACCTCGACACATTGAGTTGGCCACCGAGTTAGTCGCAAAATATGGTCTGGAACTGGCAAAGTTTATTGTTGAGTTTGCCTATCAGGAAGCCTCTCGAACGAATTTCCAGATTGCGACCTTTGGCGGCATTGCCCAATACATTGACCGCGCTGTTGCCGCTTATAGCCCAGACTCCAAACCAAAAGTGGACGGTGACGAGGAAAGACTCACCCGGTTGCGTGGGCTTGAGCTTGACTACCGTGAATATTGCGAAATCGAGCTGGATCGTTACCTGACAACGGCTTATGCCCCGCTGGAAGTACAGGCAATGATTGAGGAAAAAAAGCGCAAGCTTTTGAAACAAGACCGCAAGCAATTTAGTCGCTGGCAAGACGACGTGCTGACCGCATTTGCCAGGCAACAAGTTCAAAAAGATATGGCTCAAGCCGCATCTTTGCTTACTTTTGAGGAATTTTGTTCAAAACGTGAAGTCGTTCAATAAGGGAAACCCTATGCCGCAGCATTTGGTGAAGCCAACGAAACTATACCATTTTGGAATGAACCTCTCTTGTTATGGGAAGGCTAAATTATTGAAAGAATTGTATTTCCCTCATCCCTTAGCCCGATACCCTCAGCCCAAAGTGGTATTACTTTCATTTTTTGTGAAAAGCTGGCTGATGCCGGTAATGCTGGTGCTGGGGTTGTGGCTTCCAGTCGGTGCCCAAACGCGAGGCCCAGTTGGTGAACCAGGCTCAGGTCAGTCTTGCAACTGATTGGTTGACTTATAGGCAAGTACATTGTAATATAGTCAGATATAAAACAATTTTAGACTGGGCACCGGAACGGAGTAATGAAGAGGTGGAAATCACCTCTTCGCGAGAGAAGCGAGATGCGACGAGCCTGCAAAGTGACGCTGAAATTTGCGACCGAAACCAAACGACGCAAGATCGCGGCGCTGCTGGAAGCGTACCGGGCGGCGGTCAACTTCTATATCCGGTCGCTGTGGGAGACACCCGGCAAGCTGGATAAAGCGACATTGGCCAGGCTCACAGATACTCGGCTCTCGGAACGGTTGAAAAGTCAGGCCCTGAAGCAAGCGCTTGAAATCGTGGTCGGGACAAAGAAATCGGCGAAGGCACTCGGCACGGTGGCGCGCTGTCCGGTGTTTACGGGAAGCGCGGTGCTCGATGCCAAGATTGTTTCGGTGGAAGTGGGACGGGGCAGCTTTGATCTGGTGATCCGGGTGTCGTGCCTCAAGAAAGGCGAGCGGCTCGTGATTCCGACCAAACGCACTGCCGTGTTGAATCACTGGCAAGGGATGGAGGGGGCTCGACTGATTCAAGGGTGCGCGCTGTCGGAGACGGGAATCGTGCTCTGGGTCGAACTCCCAGATCTGGAACCCAAAACGGAAGGCGTGCGGCTGGGCCTTGATATTGGGGTCAACAAGTTGCTGTCCGACTCCGAAGGCCGTCATTACGGCACGGAGTTCAAAGCCATCCGCAATAAAATCAACCGCCGGAAGCCAGGCAGTCGTGGCCGGGCTCGGGCGCATACCGAACGCAAAGTGTTCATCAACCGCGTGGTCAAGTCGCTTCCCTGGCTGACGCTGGCCGTGATTGGGGTTGAATCTCTCAAGAACCTCAAGCGCGGGAAATCGAAAAAACGAGGAAAAAAGTTTCGCAAGGCAATGGCACCGTGGACCTACCGGCACGTCCTCACCCGGATCTCCGAACTCGCGCAAGTGAACCGTGTTCAGCTTGTCCGCGTCGATCCGGCCAACACGTCCCGGGCATGTCCCCAGTGTGGTACGGTGCATAAGGACAACCGCAAGGGAGAGAAGTTTTTGTGTCGGCATTGTGGTCACACCGCCGATGCCGATACCGTCGGCGCGCAAAACATTCTCGCTCGCACCTTGGCGACTTTCGGGCGCCTAGAGTCCCCGGAGCCTCAAAGGGAGGTGGGTCAGTCGGTGTAATATCCGACTATTCATTTCTCAACTCTGATCTAAACACAATCTTTACAATTCTCTTCGGCTAACCACATAAACCCTTTACATTCGTTTGGTAGCCTCTGCTCAAATTGACACCAATGTTTGTTGCAGGGAGGCCAAACCGGTATGAAACAGGGTTCAGGGTTCAGGGTTCAGGGTTCAGGGTTTGGGAAAGGGCAAAATCTTCAAGCCGATAGCTGGTTGATCAGTCCAGGTAAAAGTTTGAAACCAGAATCGTTTCCGATATTCAACTCTTTATTCACCTACCGAAATTTCATTCACGTCATCAGTCTGGTTTGTTTCGCGACGCTTTGTATCTCCATCGGATTTCCAGTCCCGCTGGCTTCGGCCAGTTCATTCAGGCAAAAAGCGCCAAACTTTGCACCGATTGCAAATAGTGCTGAAGTTCTGGCCTATGCCAGCGTGCCGAAAGCCATTTCACTTGCGGCCAGTGACGCCGAAGGGAGCGCATTGCAGTTTGAGTTGATCACGTTTCCCACCAGTGGAACGCTCTCCGGTACGGTGCCAAATGTCCAGTACACGGCCAATCCAGGATTTTCCGGAACCGATAGTTTTTCATTCAAGGTCAACGACGGGCAGCGTGATAGCGCCCAGGCGTTTGTAACCCTGTATGTCATCAAGGATCCGTTTAGCGCCAACGCCGGTCTCGATAGCGACCGCGACGGCACCGAAGATGTGCAAGTCAGCCATGACGAGACATTTCTCACGATTCGCAGTCAAGGATTTCCAAACCATCCCACGGCGACATTTCCCAATAGCAAAAACCCCAATTCGATTCGCAAGCAAAATCACCAGTTCAAAATCCCGCTCAATCCCAGGAAAAATGACCGGATTACCGGATTACCGATGGGCCCGATTGGTGTGGCACTCAACGGTATTCCGTTTTTCAACCCGTTTAATGCCGAAGGCCAGGTAGCCGTGGATGGCTATTCCGAAGAATGGCTTGATGCGTGTTGTGGTCATCCAGACATGCGCGGCACCTATCATTATCACAAATACCCGACCTGCCTCCGAACGCCGTTTAAAGAAAATGGCGATCAGCATTCACCCTTGATCGGGTTTGCCTTTGATGGATTTGGGATTTACGGACCCTTTGAAAGCAATGGCCTGATGGCGCGCGATGTCACCGGCAGCCAGGCACTGGATGAATGTAACGGCCATACGGATCAGGTTCGTGGCTATCACTATCACGTCACGCCAAACAAATTTCCGTTCATCGTCGGGGCGTACCGGGGAGTTCCCGAAGTCAGCAATAATCCAATGATTCGCGTCGGACAGGGCGCCGCCCTCCAGGGTTCAGTGGTTGGAGCCAGCCCCTATGACTCGATGGTGGCTTCGGTCAAGCCGGCTTCGGCCAGGGCTGGTACCACCCAAACCATCACTGTTGAAGTGGCCAATGTCGGAGTTCCGACCACGACGCCCACGAAAGTCTGGTTTGGTCCCTATGCCGGAAGCAATATCAAACGCACTGGCTCGCTCGTCACGGTCGAGTTGTCGCTTTCAGCCGACATCGCACCCGGTGTTCACGATGTCCATCTGGAATTTACCGGGCAAGGAACAACGCCAACCGTCATTCGCAAAAAGAACGCCTTCACGGTTGTGTCAGATGCTGCCCAGACTGAAATTCCCTTCACGCTTGAATTTGAAGCGCCAACCGCCACGGTCGTTCGTGGGAAAGTCATTGATACGGTCCTCCACATCAAACGCAATGAAGGATTTATGGAAGCCGTGACCATTTCCATCAGTGATGATCCGTTGAATAGAATTAGAATTTCACCTTCCACCTTGACTAGCAATGGCTGCTGTCTGCCGGTTTCGATTTCAACACGGGGGATTGGACCGACCGGGACCTTCACCGTGAATGTTTCAGGCAAGGACAGTTCAGGCCGGGTTCGAACCGCAACGCTTGAATTGATTGTGAAGGGGGAGTGAAGCCGGGTTCCGGGTTCCGGGTTCCGGGTTCCGGGTTCCGGGTTCCGGGTTCCGGGTTCCGGGTTCCGGGTTTTCGAAGAAGGCGCGGTTCAAAGCAACAGCGCCCTTACTTTTTGTCACCCAGTCACCTTGTCACCTTGTCACTCTGTCACCTTGTCAGCCGGTCATCTTGTCAGGTTTCCGGGTTCCGGGTTTTCGAAGTTAGCGCAGTTCAAACCGGCAGTGCCTTCCATGCGGTCTTTTTCGTCCCTTTTGTCCTTTTGGTCTCTTTCGGATCCCAGGTAAAACGAACAGGTAAGCCTATGAAAAAATATCTCATCATCATCGGTTTCGTCGCTGTGGCAGGGGTGCTGACGCTCGCCACCACACAGCAAATGGCCAAATCAAGAGCTACTGGTATGACTCAACTTGAAGAAAACAGTGTTGAAATCGTGGCTGGTACTCGATACCGCTACATTTCTTCCAATGGAGTTCCCAACCATGACCATGGTGAGTTTCCCAATGCCGGTAATCCCAACGAGATCCGGGAACAAAACCATTTATTTCGGGTGACGATGAATCCGAAACCAGCCGAACACGTGACCCGGTTGGGGCTTCACCCGTTTGGCGTGGCGCTCAACGGCATTCCGTTTGACCCCGGAGCGGCTGAATTTTGGGACGGTGACCCGCAGTCCGGCTGGCAATACGAAGCCCTTTCCGGCAAGGTCAAACTGGGGATGGACCATCACCATGCCCACGTTCAGCCTGGCGGAACCTATCATTATCACGGCATTCCAACTGGACTTGTGGCTCAACTCCGGAAGGGAACCCAGATGGTACTGATTGGCTATGCCGCCGATGGATTTCCGATCTATTCGCAGTTTGGTTACAGCAATCCGACGGATCCAAACAGCCCGGTTAAGGAATTGAACTCCAGTTACCGACTGAAACCCGGTACCCGGCCCGATGGACCGGGCGGAGCGTATGACGGAACATTCGTTCAGGATTGGGAATATGTGCCTGGCGCCGGAGACCTCGATCAGTGCAATGGTCGCACCGGCATCACGCCCGAATATCCAACCGGGACTTACTATTATGTCGTGACGGCGGACTATCCGTTTATTCCGCGTCTGTTTCGTGGAACACCTGACCCAAGTTTCTTCCGTCATCGCAACGGACCACCTCCGCCGCCACCAGGCATGGGACCTCCTCCTCCGGGAATGGCACCACCAGGAATGCGTCCTCCGATGGGTGGACCCGGAATGCCTCCACCAATGGGGCCACCTCCACCACTTCCAGATGGCTCATATCCGATGGGACCACCTCCGGGTCGGATCCATTTGCGGTGATTCAGATTTACCTGGAACCTTGCTGAATACATATTTATGCATATAATTTGGATATGCAATTTGAGTGGGATGACGACAAAGCAATCCGAAATCAAGCAATTCACGGTGTATCGTTTGAGGAAGCCGTTGAGGTTTTCCTTGATCCGTATGCCCTCGAAGAATTTGATGAAGCTCACTCAGAATTTGAAGACCGGTTCCGAAGGCTTGGAATTTCATCTAAACGATTACTTTTAGTTGTGTTTACCGAACGGAACGGTGATTCCATCCGAATTATTTCAACTCGGAAAGCGACTTCCCGAGAAGAAGAGGTGTATAAATATGAGCGTTACCAGCAAGGGGAATAAGTCAA
The DNA here is from genome assembly GCA_016208495.1 of Acidobacteriota bacterium. Classification (NCBI taxonomy): domain Bacteria; kingdom Pseudomonadati; phylum Acidobacteriota; species Acidobacteriota bacterium. The sequence continues at coordinate 8,121 of JACQXX010000177.1, forward strand.
AACCGGTTGTCCTTGAAGTCAGTGAAGCCGAGTATGAGCAAGAACTTGCAAGTGGCATCGAACCTGAGCTGGCACTAAAGCCGGGGCGACATACTTTTCGCCGGGTTGATGCTTCACGAGTTGCCAAACCGGAAGAAATTGAACCGCGCAATGTCAAGGTGCGAATTACCATGTACCTTGATCTGGATATTGTGAATTTTTTCAAAATGAAAGCCGCCCAACCTGATGCGGCACCCTATCAAACTCAAATCAACAATGCGCTTCGGGAGTACATTGAATCAAATCACCCGGATATGCGACAAACTCTGTTAAATGATGAACAGTTTATTGCTGATATTGCCCGGCGTGTGGCAGCCCTTTCGTCAAAAGCCGAAAGCTAATCCAGGTTAATCCCAAACGTCAGTTGATTGCCCTGGCCAGGTCTGGATAGACAATAGAGCTTCGCCGTTCCAGGAGCAAAACATCTCGCCAGCATCCGGCAAGCTGACCGATTCGCTCATGTTTGCCCACCAGTCGAAAACCACAGTGCTCGTGAAGCCGGATGCTGGCTGTATTTTCCACAAAGATACCTGCCTGGAGTGTCCAGATCCCGTTTTCCTCTGACGACTGAATAAGTGCCGGGAGCAACTGCTTTCCTACGCCCTGACCTCGGGCGTGTGAGGCAATGTAAATGCTTAAATCTGCGACTCCGCGATAGCACTCGCGCTTAGAAACCGGCATCAACGCCGCCCAGCCGACCACGTCGGCTCCAATTCGAGCCACCAGCCGTGAAAAGGAATGATGCGCCGCGTCCCAGATTTCCCACGTCGGCACCTGGGTTTCAAACGTGGCATTTCCAGTCGCGATACCCTCACGGTAAATCGTCAGGACAGCTTCCCAGTCATTGGGGGGCATTGGGGTGATGGAGAGGTTCATCGGAGTAGGGCTCAGGGCTCAGCCCTGGTTTTTTCAGTCCAGCGGGTGGAGATCAGGCGAAACCAGCGTCAGGCGGGCTTCCCAGGAAAACAGGCGGTCACGGCTGTAAAACCGCAACGGCAGGTCCCGCGCACCGAGCGTTTCGATCATCAAGGTGGCCGCTGCCTCCAGGTCATATGAGGGAGGGCAGGATTTGAGGAATTCGCCAATTACCCAAATATAAAACCGAGTGATCGTTTCGTGATAGCCACGGGTCGGCGTGTGTGGAACACCCACGGCTCCGTTGTATTTGATAATGCCCGTGCGGATGCGTTCCGAGGCTTCCTCAAATGGAAAATGCCAGAGGTACCACACCGCCACGAGCATATGCGCGTGATGAGTCCAGTGTTCATAGGCCAGTGTTCCAGCGTCAAAAAGGGTGACCAGTTCGGCAAGCGAGTCAGTTGTGATTGGTGTTGATGCGTCAAGTGTCGTGGTCATAACGTACTCTCAATTCTCAATAAGTCGTGATGAATTTTGAAAAAAAGTTTCCATGACAACATTTTTGTAACTGCCTTTGATGTCTATCAATTACAGCCAAAAGTTTGTTTTTTCCGTACGGAAAACAGTGTTAGATTTTAAAATTCTGTAAACATAACTCATTCAATGAGTTAATAACAGAAAGGACAAAAAGGACAGACTGGAAATCACTTTCAGTGAGGGCGGGTTCCCATCACTGACCTGGGAGATTCCTGGTTGTGTGTGGCAAGGTGCTGATAGTTGTTGATTTCTAACCGCTAACCACTAACCACTTTTTTCATGCTTCATTCAATTGGCAGTGCGGTGGTTTCCTTGGCCGTGGAAAGCACAATCGTGGTGTAGGTTCGCACCAACCCTGGAATTGTCTTGAGCTGTTCTTTGAGTAACTTTTCCAGCGCCGAAGTGTTTTTCACCCGCACTTTGAGCAGGTAAGAGAAGTCACCCGTCACGTGGTGGCATTCCAGAATTTCAGGCACGGCGGCCATGCGGTCCAGAAAACCGGGTTCGTGCATTGGTTCCGCGAGGACAACCGCAATAAAAGCCAGGAGGTCCAACCCAAGACCCGCCGGGTTGAGCCGCGCCACATAGTCCCGAATGAGACCCTGGGTCTGGAGCTTTTTGAGGCGTTCGTTGACGGCTGAGATCGAAAGTCCCACCCCTTCGCCAAGTTCCGCATAGGACAATTTGCCGTTGGTCTGCACCAGTTTTAAAAGCTTTAAATCCATTTCATCCATAAAGTTTGCTTTCTGATTTGCTGTTAGGTAAATATTATTGAAATCCTTAAGAAAAACAAGAAAAATTTTTAGAAAAAACAAGAAAAACAAGAAAAATTTCTGTTGTCCTTTGATATTCAACCTTGAAATAGGGTTTACGCAAAAAAGTGACTCATTAAGAACCAATACAGGACAATGATTTAGCAGGTTATCTCATTGATTTCAAAATAGATTGTTCGCTCCGCGTAAGTTCATATAATTTTGTAGCCAGAGAATGAAAATAAGAACTTTTCAAACACCTGTTTCCCCAGCCAGTATTTTGTTGAGATATGAGAAACTATTGAAAAAACAGAGTTTACGTTTCTATGCACTCTGTATATCCCGTAGCTTCTAATCTTGATGCCCAGTGGTTGAGCGGTAGAGAAAAGTTTGAATGGTAAGGCATTTCTGGGAGTGGTACAGTTCAAGCCTTGTCATCAGTGTTTATCCTTCGACCTTCAGCTCTTACTGTCACTTCCTGTTTTCCTCTATCGAACTGCTTTGACAGCCAACCTGCTCCTTGCTCAATCCCGTTTTTCTTAGGAGATTTTTGACTATGGAATACTCAAGATCTAATCCTTCCAAGGGGGGAGTGCTACCTGCATCGCGACGAGCTTTTTTAGGCACGCTTGGCGGCGTGGTCACCGGTGTGGTCGCTGGTCCCGAATTAATTGAACTTTCAACTGAAGCTGCCGCTCCGGCAGATGAGGAACTGTCTGAAAGTCTTGTTGAGCGGGCTGATATTGGCCCATTAACCAGCAAAGCCCGAATCAATAAAGCGTTTGAGATCCGCAAAAAAGCTGCCCAGACCGAGAAGAAATTGCCTGTAGCTGAGGTTCACACCAATGGTGATGAAGAAAAGTACCCATCACGCATTGGAAATTTCAGTAAAGCTTTGCAACATAATGAATTCGGTGAACCTAACCTTGATTCATACAATGCATTGATCAAGGCACTCAAATCCGGCAAAGCAAGCGATTTTGATGCCATTCCACTGGGTGGCGCGCTCAAACTTGAAAACCCCCAGGCTGGCCTGGCTTTTGAACTTCAAGGCCATGACCCTCATCGGGTCCTGTTGCCGCCGCCGCCAACGTTTGACAGTGCTGAAACGGCAGGTGAAATGGTTGAACTGTACTGGATGGCGCTGCTCCGGGATGTGCCATATCTGGAATATGAAAGTCATCCGCTGGCTCAAGAAGCCATCGCCGAGCTTTCAGCGCTTTCTGATTTTCGAGGCCCAACCGTAAATGGTCAGGTCACAGGCCAAACCTTGTTTCGAGGAACAACCTCAGGGGAAACTGTCGGGCCATATATTTCACAGTTATTGTTCAAAAATTTTCAATATGGTGCGATTTCAATGCAGCAAAAAATCCGGGTGCCACAACCCAACCTGGATTACCTGACGGAGTACCCTGAATGGCTAGGTGTGCAAAATGGAATGGTTTCCAGACGAGACACGTTCCTTCCCGCACCACGATTCATCGTTACTGGGCGTGATGCAAGTGAGTACGTCCACAATGATCCACTCTATCAGTCAATTTATCATGCCGCCCTCATTTTGCTTGGTATGCGAACCGCACGTGATGCCGGCAACCCGTATTTGAAATACAAAACCACTCAGCCGTTCAGTACTTTTGGCGGGCCGTTTGTTCTGGGCCTGCTGGCGAGCGTAATGACCCGTGCGCTCAATGCGGTCTGGTACAACAAATGGTTTGTTCACAGGCGGTTGCGGCCAGAAGAATTTGGCGGAAGGGTTCACCGTCATCTGACTCAGGCGCCCACCTACCCAATTCACAGTGATGTATTGAATTCCAAAGCGGCTGAGACGATTTTCAGCCAGTATGGGACCTATTTGCTACCGCAGGCATTTCCAGAAGGCTGTCCGACGCATCCGGCATATGGAGCTGGTCATGCTGCGTTTGCCGCCGCTGGTGCCACAATCTTGAAAGCATTTTTTGATGAAGATTTTGTCATACTGGATCCAGTTATTCCCAATGAAGATGGAACCGAGCTGGTTCCATACAGGGGACCAGATCTGACTGTTGGAGGTGAACTCAATAAACTGGTAGCCAATATCGGTATAAGCCGGAATATGGCCGGGGTTCACTGGCGAACGGATGCTGATCCACGGCTTGGCGAAGAGGTCGCCATCGCGGTTTTGGGCGAACTGCGCGAAGCTGGATGCTATGTTGAAGAGTTTTCTGGCTTTTCATTGACGAAATTCGATGGTACCAAGGTCATTGTCTAAATCTGAAGGAAGGTGACCCGTTGCCTCAATGCGCTCGTTTTCACCCAAAACCGCAACTGGACAGTTTTTGTGGTTGCTTCGATTTAAGAGCCTTGCCTTTCGGCGGTGGCTGACGTCCAATCTATACACCACGATCTGGCTCGGAGGCATCATCCTGGGTGGATTCTGGATGATGCTCACGCCCTATTTTGAAATGCTCCAGAAACTTCTGGCGACACATCGTCAGGGGTATCACTTTGGAGATGGATTGCAAATTGCCCTGAGTTTGACAATCTTTCTGGTTGTTTTTTCATTTTCTGCGACTTTACAAGATGTGTATGCCACCCGAACGGCAGATTCATACCTGGACGGGCTTGGGGTTACAACTCAGGCCCGTTTTGGAATGACGGTCGTGGCGCGATTTCTCAAAAATGTGCCGTCACTCCTCATTGTGGTTGGATTGTGCTCCGTCCTGCGACCAGTACCGACGATGGGCCTCGCAACCCTGGTTGAACTGGGCCCGCCGTTGCTGGCCGGCTGGATCTATCTGACAGTGCTCCAGGTTGCGAGCGTTTTGTTCCTGGTACATGTCAGGTGGTGTACACCACGCAAACTGACCGGACTCCTGACCGGTTTACTGGCGACAACGATTTTGGTGTCGTGGTCGAAAGGATTTCTGGTGTTTCTCTTCCCCCTGCTGCCGGCGGCGGGAGCCCTTGAATCAGTCCTGGCTGGATTGTTGCATCCCGGATCAGGCGGGCGATTCGGATATGAACTTGGCCTGCCACTTGGGGCTGGTGTGCTGGTACTTGAATTTGCTCGTCGGATGTTTACTCGCTGGCGGATGGATGATCGTGGAATTGCGCAAGAATTCTCCGAGACTCGGCGTCCGCTGTTCAATTGGGTCCTGGACCGATTCCTGCGCCGCCTGGAAGCACCGGTTCGGGCACAGATTCGGCGTGACATTGCGCTGTGTCGGCGCGGGTTTTCACCAGCGGTCCTCATGTCGCCGGCCTTCGCCATTCTGTTTCAGTTTGGAGCACTGTCCCTGATTGGTCGAAAACTGGTTTCAGAAGATATCTTCGAATGGGTTTTTCTGCTGGGGGTGATGTTTTCAGCATTCAGTCTGATTGCCCTGGCGCCGTTGCTTCTGAAATACCAGCTTTCTTACTTCTGGATCGAAAAATCCATCGGTCTGTCACCTGAACATCTGTCCGAGTCCAAGCTGGTTCTCTCTCGATTGTTTGGGTTGGCCGCTTTTGGGTTGGCCTGCCTGGCGGTGGTTGGGTATCCGACAACAAATCTGATTGAAACCGGGCTTGTCCTGCTAAAGGCCGCCGTCGTGTGTTACACCACGGCCTCGCTGGTTGGAATTCTCATCTTTGAAGTCGCCGCCCGTCCGCTCATCAGTTTGATTTTGTGTGGTGTGGCGGCTTCAATCATCGCCGGCCTCTTTATTTTTTACTGGATGGGTTGGCCCTTGTGGGCCTATATGTATTTGTATTTAATGCACAACTTGCGCGAACGGGTAAAAACCAGAGTTTTCTTTACGGAGGTTGAGCATTGACGATGACAGCAACCGCACCGGCGGCGGCACTTGAGATTCGAGCCGTGACCAAATGTTACGGAGACTTGAAAGCTGTTCAGAATGTTTCATTTACCGTCGAAAATGGCATTTTCGGGCTGCTGGGAGCGAACGGCGCCGGGAAATCAACGCTCCTCAAAAGCATTTTGGGGGTGATTCCGATTGATAGCGGAGAAGTGCTGGTGTGTGGCCGCAAAAATACGATTTTCCGCCAGTCGTATGAAGCCAAACGCCTGATCGGCTATTTACCTGAGGAACTTCGCCTGTACGAGCGATTGACCGGACGTGAATTTCTGGAATTTGTCGCTGGCCTCAAGGACAACGCCACCGAAGCTGAAATTGACGAAGGGCTTGACTACTTTGGAATGACCGTCAAACAACACGTCCTGATTGAAGAGTACTCGCACGGAATGCGCAAAAAAATCGGCATCATCGCGGCACTGCTCGGAAAACCGCCACTCATTTTGCTCGACGAACCGCTCAACGGGCTGGATGCTGAAAGCATGCGCCTGCTCCGGCTCAAAATCGAAGCGCTGACCCAGGAAGGGGTCACGGTGGTGCTGTCTTCGCACATTATGGGATTTGTCGAGCGCGTCTGTCAGCGAATTGCCATCATCAAGAAAGGCGAACTGGTGCAACTTGGAACGCCTGCCGAAATTCGGGCTGCTTCTGGCTTGCACGATGAACCGTTTGACGATGTCTTTTTGCGTTTTGCTCTCTGATATCATTGAGGGTTCAGGACAGGAAACAGACCAAAAAAACAGAAAGGACATAAGGGACATAAATTCGAAAACCCTGAACCCTGAACCCTGAACCCTGAACCCTGAACCCTGAACCCTGAACCCTGAACCCTGAACCCTGAACCCTGAACCCTGAACCCTGAACCCTGAACCCTGAACCCTACCCTCACTTCCCTTTCACCAGTGGATTCTCCAGATAATCCATTACCATGCCTGACATCGCTTTGACGCCAATCGGGAGGCAGTCTTCGTCCACATCAAAATCCGGTGTGTGAATCATCGCCGTGATGCCGCGCTTCTGGTTGCCGACACCAAGAAAGTAGAAAAAGCCCGGAATCGTGTTTGAAAAATAGGCAAAGTCTTCAGCACCCATCTGGGGACGTGGGCTGACGACGTTTTCAGCCCCAACAATACGCCGCATGGTCGGAAGCATCTGGTTGACCAGATCGGCATTGTTGACCAGCACCGGGCACATCTTTTCGATCTCCATTTCATAGGACGCGCCGTAGGTCTCGGTCACGCCTTTGAGCGTCTGGTGCATCATCTGGATTGCACTTTCCCGAACCTGTTCGTTGAGCGCCCGGAGCGTTCCTTCAAGCTGTACTTCGTCGGCCACAATATTGAACCGGTTGCCGCCGTGGAAACTCCCAATCGTCAACACGAGCGGTTCCTGAGTGTCAATTCGACGGCTGCGAATGGTTTGAAGCTGGGTAATGGCTGACGAAGCCACCACAATCGCGTCAATCCCGCCGTGTGGGTAGGCACCGTGGACTTTCTTGCCGCGAATCGTGATGAAAAACCGGTCCGCGCTCGCCATGGTGGCCGTCTCGTTGTAGGAAAGCTTTCCGACCTCAATGGTCGGCATGCAATGCAGCCCAAAAATCACATCTGGACGTGGGTTTTCGAGCGCGCCTTCTGCCAGCATTTGTTTGGCGCCACCAAGTTCGCCACGTGGCGGACCTTCTTCGGCAGGCTGGAAGATAAACTTCACGGTTCCAGCGAGTTCCGCCCGATGTTTTGACAGGAGTTCAGCCACGGCCAGCCCAATTGTGGTGTGGACGTCGTGTCCGCAGGCATGCATCACGCCGTCATTGAGTGATTTATAGGGCACATCGTGGGTTTCTTTGATTGGAAGCGCGTCCATATCAGCACGCACCGCCACGACCGGCCCCGGCTTGCCACCTTTGAGCAGCCCAATCACGCCATGGCGGGCGACGCCGGTTTTGACTTCGAGGCCAAGCGCTTTGAGCCGTTCAGCAACCACGCGGGAGGTGCGTTCTTCGCGGTTAGAAAGCTCGGGGTGCATATGGAATTCGCGCCGCGTTTTGACCAGTTCCGGCACCATGGCCTGGATTTCCTGGGCAAATCGCTCGTCACGGCTGGTCGCACCAGGCAAAACAGAAGAAGGAATCGAATTCATAGGTGAATGTGACCTGAATGTGTTTGGAAGGATGGCGCTGGACCCAATCAGGAGCAACGCGGTCAAGGTGGTGGAAAAAGCAACAATTCGTGGAGTTTGAAACATAGTGAAGAAACTTTTGAGTGAAATAGATTGCTGTTCAGAGTTCAAGCTTTAGTTTGCCGATGATTTTTCATTCTACCTTTTAAACTGTTGATCAAATTGAGGGTCGCCTGACTATTACCTGGAAGACAAGCTGAAGCTTGAACTCTGAACTTTTTTCTTAGCTGGTTCTGCTCGTATCGTTGTGGGTTGAAATTTGGAGTGCTTTTAAAAAAAGATAGTTTTTTGACTTCATTTGCCGGACAAACCGCTCTGCCTTCAAAAATCCTTCCAGTTCGGTAATCTCTTCTGGACTGATTACTCCTGCTCGTTCCTTCATCGCCAGTTCACCGGCTCGTTTTTGGATTTCTGTACTCGCTTTAAAGGCTTGAATTTGTTCAGGTGTTGGATTTCCAGCCAGGAAGTCAACAATTTGTTCAAACACCTGGGTTGAAAAGACGGGGTGACGTAACTTTTCAGCGACAACATGGGCCAGGTCATCACCTGCCGCTTCAATTTGTGGGGCCACATCTTCCGGTAAATCAAGTGTCACTGTGATCATAAGCCCTACCTTGAAAATTGTGTGTTATTGAAAATAAGAATGAGTAAGTTGAATCAAACCAGAGCTACCCACGATTGACAACTCTGATAGGCGTTTCTTTCTATAGAATTTTGTCCAGGTCAAAGATGCCTTTTCAACCGAAGATTCAAGGTTGCATACGTTTGATGGCTTCAGCCACCGGATATCGTCCGATCTGGATCAATTCCTCACGTTCTAAAATTCGATCAGAATCATTGAATCGAAGGATCCGAGAGGTGGCTTCCCCAATTTCTGACAAATACTCAATGATGGCTTGATTATGTCGAAAATGATCAAACCACTTGTCAGTTCGTGGGTTGAAGAAACGAACCAACTGGTCACTTCCTGGTTTTAGCGTAGCGATATCGCTGCCTTTATATCGGTTGCAATAAACGCAGGCAAAAGCCAGGTTGTGTAGCTCCGTTGCGCCACTGTGTTTTCGACTGATGATGTGTTCCACCTGACAGCCGGTAAATGTATCTTCTTCATGAATAAGGCAGTATTCACACAATAAATTAGCCCGTGTGGCAACCAACAACCGCAACTCATCTGAAACATAGCTATGAAGCGGCATATTTATGCGCCCTGGCTTTGGTCAATCTCATCAAATGCTCAAGCTGCAAAAAATGATCAAGCTCTGATTTTTCATCAGCCGTTAAGCCGTCGGTTTTTTCTCGAAAGATGAGTTCGGCAACACGTCGTTTTGTAGCTTCCGAGAGCTGGAAAGTCACAATTTGAGCGGCTGAAGGGCCAGACGCCATAAATTCAACCACTTCGTCATACACTCGCAAGGCCGAAGAAGACATAGTTGACACCTGCCTGAAAGAAAGTTGGTCGGCAACACTTGCTGGAATCAAACCAGAGCCATCCACGATTGACAACCCTGATGTGCACTTCATTCGATAGAATTTTGCCGGGTGCAGTTCAGACTTTGCAAAGCCTCACCTGGAAATACTGAAATCTTGCGAAGATTTTGGATTGCACTACAATCGGAAGCCAGGAAAAAACAAGTCGGTCCGCCACTGGTGGTCTATGCCGATTTAATCTCAATCGGTGATTCTCGAACACGTGAAACAGCAAAAATAATTTATGACCAGTACCTTGCTCAGCTTGTTTGACGCTTCTCCCCAATCCAATCCCCAGCATCATTATAATTATTCATAGACTTGGGCCAGCCAGCAGCATTCCAAACCACGTCAAATGCAGGCTTTAAAACTTTTGCAGAATCCATATCAGGCTCTGTCAAAATAACTTCTGGAATTACAAGATCGTCACGATCAATCGGTGTATTTTTAGGTTCTTCAGGTTTTAGAAAATTGCCCCCACTCTGAGTTTTTACAATACTTAGAGCTGAATAATCCATGATACGACCCTTAACCTCGTGCAAAGACATCAAGATAAAGATTGGGAAAGTAGCTTCCCATTGATTTAACCGGTTAACATATTCTCGGACTTCTCTCTCCACACTCGATTCATATTCCCGGGGAATGAGATCACTACGCTGATAGACATTGCAAAACACAATTTCAACAATCCCTTTTCTATAAATTTGCACATATCCCGGCTCACTATCCCCGTTAACCAATATTCCATCAAAGTTAAGCCGCCAGTTTTTATACCTTCCTCGAAACGGTAATTGAACATAACCTTCACGTTCTTCGACAGCAGATAAATTTAGCGTATTTCCCACATCAAACGCGGTTGCCGAAATCAGATGGATTACAACTTGAGGTTTATTGCTCAGGCAAACAGGTGTCTCACCAGCAGTAATTTTTGCAAATCGGTCAAGGCGAAAATTTCTGATTTGATCTACCAATGTTTCACTGCGGAGAATGGCGTTTCGAATTTCACCTATCTCCATTTCACTCTTTCCAGAATTCCTTCGAGTATAAAAACCACCTCTATTTTTAAGCATATGAGGAGCATTGCCACTTTTTGGGATGTAAATGGCAATTATTGAACCTTGGGAAAATCCATCAATAGGTTTAAATATAACTCCTTGAATTCGTGGAGAAACGCTGTCAGTCAAAACACTCTCCATCCACTGGATTTCCTGATCTGAATTAACACCATCTAACCCGAGTGCCTCACCTGGTTGACCAGTGTTCCCAGATGAGTTTCTTTCTTCAGAAATTCCAAGGAAAATGACACCGCCGGAAGTATTTGCAAATGCAGTAACATCAGCGAGAAATTCCTTTTTATCCTCCCTTCCATGAGAATACTGTTTTTCTTTGTAATCTAAAGTCAGGCTTTCCTGAACTTTGTCTGCAACCATTTTATCTATATATGTTTTGTCAATTCTGTTGAATTTTTCCAAAGTCCACATTTGTATTCTCCTTTTCGAGATAGTGAGGTCAAGCCATAACTCTCTTTAAATCAATAAATTGAAGGTTCTGCATTTTTCCAGCGCCCATCCGGGCGCGAACCATTCGCTGCCTGTCTTCCGGTGGGTGCGCCTCAAAGCAGGCTGCCCACCGGCTACTTTCCAGCGCCCATCCGGGCGGAAAACCAAATCATACGGTTAGGGTTCAGAGTTCAGGGTTTAATAGAC